>DATMEI010000383.1:0-3187 GCA_035556995.1 Streptomyces sp. | reverse complement strand
CTGTTCGAAAACAGCCTCGTGTGCCTCGACGCGAAGACAGGCAAGCGGGTGTGGCACTTCCAGCTGGTGCATCACGGACTGTGGGATTGGGATGTGCCCGCTGCCCCGACGCTGCTCGACATCATGGTCGACGGCCGCAAGATCAAGGCGGTCGCGCAGGTGACGAAGCAGGGCTTCGTCTATACGTTCGACCGTGTCACCGGCGCACCGGTGTGGCCGATCGAGGAAAGAGCCGTACCGAGCGGAAACGTGCCCGGCGAGTGGTACGCGCCAACGCAGCCGTATCCCACCAAACCGCCCGCCTATGAACCGCAGGACGTCACGGCCGAGGAGCTCGTCGATTTCACCCCGGAACTGCGGCAGGAAGCGCTCAAGATCATCGGTCAGTACAAGTACGGTTCGCTTTTCATGCCTCCATCCGTGGCCGAGTCACGTCCAGGTGGCACGAAGGGAACGATCCAGCGAATGGGGACCGTGTCCACGACGTGGAACGGGGCGGGTGTCGATCCCGAAACCGGCATTCTGTACGTGCCGTCGGTCCAGAACCCCGGGATCATCGAGATGGTGAAAGCGCCCGATGCCAGGAACGACTGGATCACCAATCCTCTTACCCTGGCATATGGTCCGTATCTCGAGGGTCCGCGCGGCTTGCCCACTCCCTTCAAGCCTCCTTACGGACGGTTCACAGCCATCGACATGAACAAGGGCACCATCCTGTGGTCAGTGGCCAACGGGATCGGACCGCGCGATCATCCGGCGATCAAGCACCTGAAGCTTCCGCCCCTCGGACAGGGCGGCCGCGCCTCACCGCTGGTCACGAAGACGATGGTCTTTCTCGGTGAAGGCGGTAACGACGGTGTGGCCGGGCTGCCGCCAGGCGGTGGCGGCAAGATGTTCCGTGCGTACGACAAGGCGTCCGGCAAGGTGTTATGGGAGATGGAGTTGCCCGGCGGGACGACAGGCGAGCCGATGACGTACATGGTCAACGGCAAGCAGTACGTCGTCGTCGCCGTAGGGTGGAAAGACACCCCCGGTCAGCTGATCGCGCTGGCGCTCCCGTAACGTACGCAGTGTCTTGTGAGCGGGGACTCGTCCCCGCTCGCAACGACCGGAAGGGCGTTGCGGCGTGCATGCACTCTTCCGGCTGAGGCCAGAAGCCGTATCAACTGGATGGTGCGGCGACCTTCGACACGGGAGCTGAACGGTGATCGAGCGTGAACCCGTCGTCGACGCCCTCGCCGGCATGTCGCTGTTTGCGGACCTGACCCGTGCGCAGCTCGAGGGCGTGGCCCACACCTTCGAGGAGGAGATCTACTCCGCCGGCCAGCGCATCATCCGGCAGGGCTTCGCGGGTGCGGGGTTCTGCGTGCTCATCGAGGGCGAGGTCAGCGTGGCCATCGACGGCCAGGAGCGCGCGCGCCTGTCCCGGGGAGACTTCTTCGGCGAGATCTCGCTGCTGCTCGGCGAGCCGCCGGTGGCCGACGTGGTGGCGCTCGGCGAGGTGCGGTGCCTGGTGCTTCCGGGCCACCTGCTCGAGTCGTTCCTGTTCGGCTATCCCCGCGTGATGTTCCGCATCCTCCAGACAGAGGCGCGCCGACTGCGCGGCGCGAACCAGTGGCCCCGATAGGGTCAGGGTCCTCGGCCGCCGACCGCCCCTTTCCGCCCGGCGACTATCCCGTCGTGGTCGTGGGCACGGGTCCCGGCGGCCTGCAGGCGAGCTACTCGCTGCGACGGTTGGGCGTGGACCACGCGCTGCTCTCGCAGGACGAGGCGCCGGGCGGAATGTTCCGCCGCTTTCCGGTCTACGACCGCCTGGTCACCTGGACGAAGCCGCACGCGCCGGCGCCCCGGGGCACCCGGCCGTACGAGTGGTACGACTGGAACTCCCTGCTCCTTGAGCCCCCGGACGCGGCGCCCGCCCTCGGGGAGCACATGGAGGGACCGACCTACTTCCCCTCGCGGTCGGAGATGGCGCAGTCCCTCGCCGACTTCGCCGCCCACGGCCGCGTCAGGGCGCGTTACGGGTGCCGGTGGGAAGGGACGCGCCGCGAAGACCACGGCTTCGTGCTCGCCACCTCGGAAGGCGAGTACCGGTGCCGGGCCGTGGTGTTCGCGATCGGCATGACGAAGCCGTGGAAGCCCCCCATCCCGGGGCTGGAGGAGGTCCCCCACTACGTCGACGCGAAGGGGTCGGCCGACTACGCCGGCCGCCGCGTCTTCATCGTCGGCAAGGGCAACTCGGGCTTCGAGCTCGCGAACGGTCTGCTCGCCTCGGCCCGGCAGGTCATCCTGTGCTCGCCCCGCCCCACCAGCCTGTCGTTGCTGACGCACTCGCTGTCGGGAGCGCGTGCGCGCTACCTGCAGCCCTACGAGGACCACGTCTTCGGCGGCGGCACCTTCGTCCTGAACAGCGCGATCCTCGGCATCGAGAGGACGGCCGCGGGATGGCAGGTGCGGACCGGGCGCACCACGACGCCCGGCGAGATGGTCTTCGAGGTGGACGACGTGGTCGCGGCCACCGGTTTCGCCACTCCCCTCGGGGACCTGCGGACTCTCGGGGTGCGGACCATGCTGCAGGGCCGCATCCCCTTCCAGACGCCGTTCTTCGAGAGCGCCACGGTGCCGGGCATCTTCTTCGCAGGGACGGTGAGCCAGGGGTCGCCCGGCCTGAAGAAGTACGGCCGCACGTCGAACTCCGCGGCCGTGCACGGCTTCCGCTACAACGCCCGCCTGCTCGCGCGCCACCTGGCCGAGACCCTCTTCTGCCTCCACGTCCCACGTCCCGGCGTCCCTGCGGAGAGCGTCGTCGCCTACCTCCTCGCGGAGGTCACGCGGGCCCCGGAGCTCTGGCACCAGCCTTCGTACCTCGCCCGCGTGCTGTCCCTCGACCCCGCCCGCGGGGTCCTGGACGAAGGCATCCTGCCCGTCGCGCACTTCGTCGACACGGGCGGTCCCGATGCCGTGGCGGTCACGGTGGAGACCGATCCGACGGGCGACGTGCACCCGGCCGTCTACGTACGGCGGGCCGGTAAGGTGGAGGAGCACCTCATGGACAGCCACCCGCTCCACGACTTCGAGACCGACGGACACCGCAGCCGTCTGGCCTCGATCGTCGGCGCCCTGCTCGGGAGCCCGGCGGCCTGAGGCGCAAGGTCAGGAGGGCGTGATGCGCGTCCGAAGAGCAGAG
>DATMEI010000382.1:0-2581 GCA_035556995.1 Streptomyces sp. | reverse complement strand
CGAACAGCCGGGCGGCCATTTCGGCGTTCGCGTAACCCTGGGCCATCAGCTCCAGCACCGCACGTTCGCGGGCGGTCAGCCGTGTCATGGGATCCCGACCGGTGGCGACCAGTTGGGCCACCACCTCCGGATCCATCGCCGTGCCACTGGCCGACACCCGCTCCAGAGCCTCGAGGAACTCGCCGACCCTGGCCACCCTGTCCTTCAGCAGGTAGCCGACGCCACCTCCGCCGTCGGCCAGCAGTTCCGCGGCATAGGTCTCTTCCACGTACTGCGAGAGCACCAGTATCGGAAGTCCCGGGTGAAACCGACACACCGCCAGTGCCGCGCGCACCCCCTCGTCCTTGAAGCCCGGCGGCAACCGTACGTCTACAATGGACATATCAGGTGAGTGCTCACGCGCGGCCAGCACGAACCCGTCCGCATCGGCCACGGTGGCCACGACGTCATGTCCCGCGGTGGAGAGCAACAGCCGCAAACCCTCGGCCAGCAGGCCGTTGTCCTCGACGACGACTACTCGCACGGGAAACGCCCTTCGGCGAGTACAGGAGACCCGGATTTCACGCCGTGCACGGACATTCCATGCGCACCGTGGTGGGGCCGCCTGGAGGACTGCCCACCAGGAGCCGTCCGTCCAGTGCGGCAAGTCTTCGGCGCATCCCGGCGCGCTGTGCGGCCCTCCGATCAGGGGCGGCGGTCCGCAAGAACGTCGAACTCGTTGCCCTCCGGGTCGGCAAGTACGACCCAGCTTTCATCGCCTTGGCCGACGTCGACGCGCCGAGCACCTAGGTCGAGCAGGCGACGGACCTCTTCGTCTTGCTCCCTGTCGGTTGGGTTGACGTCGATGTGGAGCCTGTTCTTGACGGTCTTGCCTTCGGGCACGTGCGCGAATGTCAACGCCGGCGGCACCGGGCCAACGTGGTTCTTGCCTTCAGGCCCCGCAGGGGGGCCAATTGTGACAACTCCGCCGTCTTCGTCCTGCACCTCGTAGCCAAGGACCGCGCACCAGAACCGGGCGAGACCGTGGGGATCGGCACAGTCGATCGCAAGCTCGGTGAACTTACTGGTCATGTCAGGACCTCCCAGTCCGGTAACGAGTCCGCCACAGGCCACACGCTAATCGCAGTGTTCGACGGCAAGGTAAGCCGCACGTGGTGTGCGTACGTCATCTGGATCGGTAGGCGCAGGTTCGGTGACGGGCCTGGACCAGATACGGTCGCCGTTGGCTGCCAGCGTGCCGGCAGAAGGGAACGAGTCAACGGGAGGAGTGCCTACCATGATCCTCCCGAAGGTGCGAGATCCCCGCTTCGTGACGATCCGCCGCGGTGGGACCCTCACCGACTCGGATCACCATCTCCTCGCTCTGTGGGCGGCATCGTGCGCGGAGCACGTCCTTGACTTGTTCGAGTCGGCTCAGCCTGAGGACCTACGACCGCGTCAGGCGATCGAACATGCCCGCGCTTGGGTGCGTGGCGAGGTGAAGATGATGCAGGCTCGCGCGGCCGGCGGTCATGCCATGGGCGCGGCCAGAGATCTGCGGGGGGCTGCCCGGCATGCTGCCTACGCCGCGGGCCAGGCCGGGGCTGTTGCGCACGTCGCCGCGCACGAGCTCGGGGCTGCCGCCTATGCGATCAAAGCCGCCCGCGCTGCCGCGCCGACCGGCGAATGTGAGGCCGCTGGACGCCGTGAGTGCCGGTGGCAGCGTGACCAGCTTCCGGGCGGGATTCGCGAGCTTGTGCTCGACGATCAGCGGTTGCGGAACGAAATCTGCTGGTCGGTGTTCGACGGCTGAGTTTGTCCGCTTCGTCGGTCGCCGAGTGTCATGAGTCAAGGTCAGGCTGGTCGTGTTCGGCGCTGGGAGGCTCGGCGCTGCGCGCCCGCCCATGATCGACTTCCTCGATCGCGGCACCTATGACACGCGGTTCGGGGCGGCGGCGTACTGCGGGCGCCCGCCGGGCCGGTAGACCTGGATCGTGATGCCGCTCGTGAAGGCCTGGAGGCCGACCAGGTCAAGCGCTGTGTCCGGGCCGTTGTCGGGGAACAGTCGCGTGCCCTGGCCGATGACCACGGGGTAGGTGAGCAGGGTGATCTCGTCGACCAGGTGGTTGTCGAGCAGCCAGCGGACCAGGTTGCCGCTGCCGTGCACCTGCAGTTCACCGGCCGGCTTGGCTTTCATTTCCCGGACGGCGGCCGCGACGTCTCCGGAGAGGACGGTCGTGTCCGCCCATTTCGGGTCGGTGAGCGTGTTCGATGCCACGTACTTGGGCCGCTTGTTCAAGGGACCTGCGATGGAATTGCTGTCAGGATTTGGCATTACTCCCCAGGAGTCGGCGAAGATCTCGTAGGTCCGCCGGCCGAACAGGAACCCGTCGGCGCGTTGGTAGACCTGGCCGAGGAACGTCTCGGCCTCGTGGTCGAACAGCGGCAGGGCCCAGCCGCCGCGCTCGAATCCGCCCCGCCGGTCCTCGTCCGACCGGCCGAGTCCCTGCATTACTCCGTCGACGGAGACGTTCGTAATAGTCGTCAGTTTCATGGGTTTCTCTTCCTGCAGGGCCGCCCTCGTGGGCGGCCGCTCACGCCT
>DATMEI010000381.1:0-2857 GCA_035556995.1 Streptomyces sp. | reverse complement strand
GCCCGTGCAGCGAACGGGCGCAGTACGGGCTCCCGTTGAGCCCGGAGCTCAAGCAAGCCGCGCCGCTCCCAACGCCGAAGGCCCGGGTGCGGATCGCGCATCCGCACCCGGGCCCGCGCGTGCTGCGCGTCGGTCGGCCGGGCCCTCAGTGGTGGGCCGGCAGCCAGCCTGTCTGTACGAGCTGGCCACCCCTGCGCCGGGTCTGGAAGTTACCCCGGCCGGGCGGCAGTTGCGAGGGCGAGATGTTGCCCAGCAGCTGGCCCTCGGACTTGTCACCCGAGAGGACGATGCCCTGTGCGCCGAGTTCCTTGATCCGCTGCATCACCGGCTCGTACAGGGCACGGCTGGCACCACCGGACGAACGGGCGATGATGACGCGGAGGCCCACGTCCCGCGCGAACGGCAGGTACTCCAGCAGCGGCATCAGCGGGTTCTGACCGGTCGCCACCAGGTCGTAGTCGTCGATGATGACGAATGCGTCCGGGCTGTCGTACCAGCTGCGGTTGCGCAGCTGGTCGGGCGTGACGTCCGGCCCCGGCATGCGCCGGGACATGGAGCCCGCAAGGCCCTCGATCGTCTCCTGCAGTGCGGGCGCGGCGGCGCAGTAGCGCGACAAGTGCGCCTCGGGCACGCCCTGCAGATGTGCGCGCCGGTAGTCACCGACGACGATCTTGGCCTTGTCGGGCGCGTAGCGCTGCGTGATCTGCTGGATGAGGAGCCGCAGCAGGGCGCTCTTGCCGGACTCGCTCTCGCCGAAGACCACGAACAGCGGGTCGGTCTCGAAGTTGACGAAGACCGGCCGCAGCGTGGCCTCGTCGATGCCGAACGCCAGGCCGAGTTCGGGGTAGTCGGAGCCCTTGGGGAGCCTCGACGCCTCGAACATGGTCGGCAGCAGCCGGACCGCGGGTGCCGGCTCGCCCGACCACTGCTCGTTCACCGAGCGGATCGTCTGGCGGGTCGCATCCGACAGGTCCTCCAGTGTCGAGGAGCCGTCGATGCGCGGCAGCGCCGTCATCAGATGCAGCTTGTCGGGGCTGAGGCCGCGGCCGGGCAGACCCGCCGGCACGTTCGCTGCGACCTTGCGGTCGATCTCCGACTCCGACGGGTCACCCAGCCGCAGCTCCACACGGTTCTGCAGGAGGTCCTTGAGTGCCGGACGTACCTCCGTGTAGCGGGAGGCGGTGAGGATGAGGTGAACACCGAAGCCGAGTCCGCGGGTGGCGATGTCGGTGATGTCGCTCTCGAGCATCTCGTAGTCGTTCTTGAACGTCGCCCAGCCGTCGACGACGAGGAAGACGTCGCCCCACTTCTGGTCCGGCAGCTGGCCCGCCGCGCGGCGCTGGCGGAAGGTGGCGATCGAGT
Organism: Streptomyces sp.; assembly: GCA_035556995.1. Taxonomy (GTDB): domain Bacteria; phylum Actinomycetota; class Actinomycetes; order Streptomycetales; family Streptomycetaceae; genus Streptomyces. The sequence goes on along the minus strand of DATMEI010000381.1, from coordinate 1,495 downwards.
CGACGTTGTTGGTGCGGAAGTACTCCTCGCGTTCGTTGAGGATCGCCATGACCTCGCTGACCGTACGGCGGACCTTCTCGCCGTCGAGGCGGTTGGCGACGCCGCCGACGTGATGCAGGTCCTCCATCGAGAGGAGCGAGCCACCGCCGAAGTCCAGGCAGTAGAACTGCACTTCGGACGGCGTGTGCGTCAACGCGAAGGACGTCATGAGCGTCCTCAGCAGCGTCGACTTGCCGGACTGCGGACCACCGATGAAGAAGCCGTGTCCGGCCGCACCGGAGAAGTCCCGGTACAGCACGTCGCGGCGCTGCTCGAACGGCTTGTCCAGCAGGGCCACCGGCACGATGAGACGGCCGAGCGCCGTGTAGTCCGGCGCCGTCAGACCGCGCTCCTGGGTGGGGGCGAGCGCGGGCAGCAACTGGTCGACGGACGGCGCCTCGTCCAGCGGCGGCAGCCACACCCGGTGCGCGGACGGGCCCTGGCCGACCATCTTCTGCACGATGACGTCGAGCACGGTGTCGGCGAGCGCGTCGTCGACCGTGTCGGTGTCCACGGTTTCCGGCTCCGCCCTGACCGGCAGCGCCACCGGCGTGGCGGTGAACATCACGGGCCGCGTCTGCGTGGACTGGCTGACCCGCGTCGGCCCCGCCGCACGGTATGCACCGGAGACGTACGCGGCCTTGAACTGCACCATCGTCTCGGTGTCGTACTTCAGGAAGCCCGCACCCGGGACGTTCGGCAGGTGGTAGGCGTCCGGGACGCCGATCGCGGTGCGCGATTCCGCGGCGGAGAAGGTCCGCAGACCGATCCGGTACGACAGGAAGGTGTCCAGGCCCCGGAGCTTGCCTTCCTCCAGGCGCTGCGAGGCCAGCAGCATGTGCACACCCAGCGAACGGCCGATGCGGCCGATCTGGATGAACATGTCGATGAAGTCCGGCTTGGCGGTCAGCAGTTCGCTGAACTCGTCGATGATCAGGACGAGGGAAGGCAGCGGGTCCAGTGCGGCCCCCGCGGCGCGCGCCTTCTCGTAGTCCGTGATGTTCGCGTAGTTGCCCGCCTTGCGCAGCATTTCCTGGCGCCGGTTGAGCTCACCGGTGATCGCGTCACGCATACGGTCGACGAGGGTGAGCTCGTCGGCGAGGTTGGTGATGACCGCCGCGGTGTGCGGCATGTCCGCCATGCCCGTGAAGGTCGCGCCGCCCTTGAAGTCGGCGAGGATGAAGTTGAGCGTCTCCGACGAGTGCGTGACCGCGAGGCCCAGCACCAGCGTACGCAGCAGCTCGGACTTACCGGAACCGGTCGCACCGACGCAGAGGCCGTGCGGGCCCATGCCCTCCTGTGAGGCCTCCTTGATGTCCAGCATCACCGGCTCGCCCTCGCCGCCGATACCGATCGGCACCCGCAGCCGCTCGTGCAGCGAACGCGGCCGCCAGGTGCGGGAGACGTCGACGGAACCGGCGTCGCCGATGCCCATCAGGTCGGTGAAGTCGAGGTT
>DATMEI010000380.1:0-8627 GCA_035556995.1 Streptomyces sp. | reverse complement strand
TTCGCCCGCAGCCCCTCGGAGATGATCAGCCCGTTCTGGCTGGCGGGATCGAGCATGAGCTTCAGGGCTGCCGCGCCCGACATCTTCTTGCGCAGGCTGTACGTTCCCGGCTGGATGCTGCCCGCCTTGTTGTCGCCTTGGGCGGCCTCGACGAAGGCGCCGGCGCTCTTGGTCACTCCCGCCTCCTGCAGGGCGGTGCCCATGTCGGCGATGGAGGCGCCGTCCGGGATCTTCACCTGCGCCTGCCCGGAGCCGTTGCCGGAGAAGTCGGGCGCCGGTGCGAAGTGGGTCTGGTAGAAGTCGTATCCGAAGTAGCCGACCGTACCGACGCCTCCCACGAGCAGGAGCGAGACGACCATGCACGCGCAGCCGCTCCTGCGCTTGGGCTCCCCGCTGCCTTTGCGACCGCCGCGGCGGTCGGCCCGTTTCGACCGGCCCTCCCCGGGATCGTCCAGGCCGTCGTCCTCGCCGTCCTCACCGGAGAAGAAGGCATGTTCGCCCTGGTCGGGGCCGGGGTCCCAGCCGGTATCCGGGTCGCCTGCGGGTCCGGCGGGCTGACGGCCGGGCTGTCCGTGGAATTCGCCGGGGCCGGCCTGGTGTCCCGGGTGCCCTGTGCCGGGGTACTGCCCGGGGTGGCCGCCCTGCTGGTAGGGCTGCGGGGGCGGGTAGCCGCCTGTCGCGGCGTAGTAGCCGGGCTGCTGCCCCGTGTCGTAGGGGTCGGTGACGGGCTGCATGCCACGGGGGTCGGTGGCGCCCATGCCGTAGCCGGGATCGTAGGGGCCTCCGGGGGCCGTTCCGCCGTAGCCGGCCTGGTGGGCCTGACCACCCTGGCCCTGGAACTGCTGCGGGTGCTGCTGGTAGTAGCCCTGCTGATGCGGCACCTGCTGCTGCTGACCGGTGCCGTACGGATCGGCGTACTGGCCGGCGTACTGACCCGCGTACGGGTCGCCCTCGCCCTGATAGGCGGCGTCCCGGTCGCCGTCCCACCTGTCCCCGAAGAGAGGGTCATCGGGATGCCACGGTGGGACGCCCTGCCCCCGGCCATACTCAGTCATCGATCCCCTAGATCTGCCGGACGGCAGCAGTCTTCGTTACAAACCGAGGCAAGACACCCGCTGCACCAGTGCGTGTGCGGGGCTTCCGGCGGCTGCCGTGTCGCGGGAACGTTACCGTATCGCGATCACACAACCACTTCGATGCATTGGCCGGGTGGTCTGCCTGACATCCGTTCAGTCTCCAGGGCGCTCTGCAGAATGACCACCGCCGCGGCCTGATCGATACGTGACCGGCCCTTCTTCGCGCTCACCCCGGACGCGCGCATGCCCTGCGCCGCCGTGACTGTACTCATACGCTCGTCCACCAGCCGCACCGGCACCGGTGTGATCTTCCTCGCCAACTCCTCGGCAAAGCCACGGACCTTGACCGCGGCCGGCCCCTCACCACCCTTGAGGGAGCGGGGGAGCCCGACCACGACCTCGAGCGGCTCGTACTCCGTCACCAGCTCGGTCAACCGCCGCTGTGCGGCGGGCAGATCACGTCCCGGCACGGTCTCGACCGGTGTCGCCAGCAGCCCGTCCGGATCACTGCTGGCGACGCCGATGCGGGCGTCGCCCACGTCGAAAGCGAGGCGACGGCCGCGGCGCATCAGGCGGTGCCGCTCTCTGCCACCAGCCGTTCGACGGTGGCGATGGCGTCGCCGACCGCGTCCGGGTTCTGGCCGCCTCCCTGCGCCACGTCCGGCTTGCCGCCGCCACCGCCGCCGAGCGTCTTGGCGGCGCCGCGGACAAGGTCACCGGCCTTGAGCCCGCGCTCCCGTGCGGCCTCGTTGGTGGCGATGACGGTCAGCGGACGGCCGTTGGTGACCGCGAACAGTGCGACGACGGCGGGGCGTCCGCCGGCGATGCGCTGGCGGACGTCCAGCACGAGGGTGCGCAGATCGTCGGCCGCGGTTCCGTCCGGGACCTGGGCGGCGGCCAGGGCCACGCCCCGTACGTCCGTGGCGCCCGTGGCGATTCCGGCGGCGGCCTGGAGCACCTTCTCGGCGCGGAAGCGCTCGATCTCCTTCTCGGCGTCCTTCAAGCGGGTCACCATCGAGGAGATCCGCTCGGGCAGTTCCTCGGGACGGCCCTTGATCAGGTCGGTGAGCTGGGAGACCACGGTGTGCTCGCGGGCCAGGAACTTGTAGGCGTCGACGCCCACAAGAGCCTCGACGCGGCGCACGCCGGAGCCGATGGAGGACTCCCCCAGCAGCTTGACCAGGCCGAGCTGAGCGGTGTTGTGCACGTGAGTGCCGCCGCACAGCTCCCTGGAGAAGTCGCCGATGGTCACCACGCGCACCCGCTCGCCGTACTTCTCGCCGAACTCGGCCAGCGCGCCCTGCTTCTTGGCCTCGTCGATGCCCATGTACTCGGCGGAGACGTCGAGTTCACGCGCCAGCACTTCGTTGATCTTCTGCTCGACGTCGGTGAGGACCGTGCCGGGAACGGCAGACGGGGAACCGAAGTCGAAGCGGAAACGGCCCGGAGAGTTCTCCGAACCGGCCTGGGCGGCCGTCGGGCCCAGGGCGTCGCGCAGCGCCTGGTGGGTGAGGTGGGTGGCGCTGTGAGCGCGGGCGATGGAACGGCGGCGGTCCACGTCGAGCTCGGCATACGCGGAGGAGCCGACCGTGACCTCGCCCACCTGCACGACTCCCTTGTGCACGTGGACGCCTGTGACCGGCTGCTGCACGTCGCGCACCTCGATCACGGCGCCGCTCTCCAGCCGGATGCGTCCGGTGTCGGCGAGCTGGCCGCCGCCTTCGGCGTAGAACGGCGTGCGGTCCAGGACGACTTCGACCTCGTCGCCCTCGTGGGCGGCGGGCGAGGGGACACCGTCGACGAGGAGCCCCACGACGGAGGCCTCTCCCCCGGTCTCCTGGTAGCCGGTGAAGTCGGTGGTGCCGCTGCTGTCGGCGATCTGGCGGTACGCGGAGAGGTCGGCGTGGCCCTGCTTCTTGGCCTTGGCGTCGGCCTTGGCGCGGTCCCGCTGCTCCTTCATCAGCCGGCGGAACCCCGACTCGTCCACGGACAGGCCCTGTTCGGCGGCCATCTCCAGGGTGAGGTCGATGGGGAAACCCCACGTGTCGTGGAGCAGGAAGGCCTTTTCGCCGGCGAGGACCGAGCTGCCCGACGCCTGGGTGTCGGTGACTGCGGCGTCCAGGATGTTGGTGCCCGCGCGCAGCGTCTTGAGGAAGGCGGCCTCTTCGGCGAGCGCGACCGTCTCGATGCGCTTGCGGTCCGACTCCAGCTCCGGGTACTGCGGCGCCATGGCCTTGATGACGGTGTCCGTCAGCTCGGCGACGGTGGGGCCGCTCGCGCCGAGGAGGCGCATGTTGCGGATGGCGCGGCGCATGATGCGGCGGAGTACGTAGCCACGGCCCTCGTTGCCGGGGGTGACGCCGTCGCCGATGAGCATGATGGCGGTGCGGATGTGGTCGGCGACGACCCGCAGGGAGATGTCGGACTGTTCGGCGTCGCCGTAGCGCACGCCGGTCAGTTCGGTGGCCTTGTCGATGACCATGCGGGAGGTGTCGATCTCGTACATGTTGTGCACGCCCTGAAGGACCATCGCCAGCCGCTCCAAGCCGAGGCCGGTGTCGATGTTCTGGCTGGGCAGGTCACCGAGGATCGGAAAGTCGGTCTTGCCGGAACCCGGGCCGCGCTCGTACTGCATGAACACCAGGTTCCACAGCTCGACATAGCGCTCGTCGTTGACGGCCGGGCCGCCCTCGACGCCGAATTCGGGGCCGCGGTCGTAGTTGATCTCCGAGCAGGGGCCGCACGGTCCGGGGACGCCCATCGACCAGTAGTTCTCCTCCATGCCGAGGCGCTGGATACGCTCGGCCGGTACCCCGATGACGTCGCGCCAGATTCGCTCGGCCTCGTCGTCGTCCTCGTAGACCGTGATCCACAGACGCTCCGGCTCCAGGCCGTAACCGCCCTTGTCCTGCGGGGTGGTCAGCAGCTCCCAGGCGTACTTGGCAGCGCCTTCCTTGAAGTAGTCACCGAAGGAGAAGTTGCCGCACATCTGGAAGAACGTGCCGTGCCGGGTGGTCTTGCCGACCTCCTCGATGTCCGGCGTGCGCACGCACTTCTGGACGCTGGTGGCGCGCTCGAAGGGCGGCTTGACCTCACCGAGGAAGTACGGCTTGAAGGGCACCATGCCCGCGGGGACCAGCAGCAGCGTCGGGTCGTCCGCGATCAGTGACGCCGACGGCACGACGGTGTGCCCACGCTCCTCGAAGAAGCGCAGCCAGCGGCGGCGGATTTCAGCCGACTCCATCAGTGGTCCTCGTTTCGGTCGTACGGGTGTGTGCGGCCCTGCCCCTGCACCGGGCCGAGTTGGTGTCTGCGGGACTGGGCGGGAAGCCCGGGAGGATTCGCGTCCGGCTGTGCGTCGATCCCCAGAGCGTCGTTCAGCTCGCTCTCGCGCTGAGCCATTCCGGCGCGGACGTCGAGGGCGAACTCCTTGAGGCGGTGGCCGGTGTCGACTGCCTTGTCCGCGGCGCGTACCGCGAGCGCGTCAGGTGCGAGAGAGCGGAGCTTGCGCTGGACTTTGGCAGTGGCCCAGACGCCGGCTGCGGCGCCGGTCGTGAACCAGAAGGCACGGCGGAACATCAGCGCATCAGTCCCTTCCGCGCCTGCGCCCGCCACGGCGTGCGGCGGGAAGCGTGCGGCTCAGGACCACCTTGCGCGGAGCAGGCCGTTCCTCGGATCCTGCCTTCTTGCGTCCGAGCGCGCGCCGTACGCCGTAGCCGAAGGCCGCGACCTTGACGAGCGGGCCGCCGAAGGTGGTGGAGACCGTGGAGGAGAGTGCGGACGCGTTGGAGGTGACCTCCTGTACGTCCGTCGCGATCGCATCCACCCGGTCCAGCTGACTCTGGGCGGACCGCACCGTCGCGGACGCCTCTCCGAGCAGCGGAACTGCCTGCTCCGTCACGCCCGTCACCAGCTTGGTCGCCGCCTTGAGCGTCTGTGCGAGCCTCACCAGAACAACGGCGAGGAACGAGACCAGAATCGCCCAGAAGACGGCCACAAGGAGACCGGCCACTTCTCCACCGGACACGCTGCACCGCTTCCCTCGGGTCATTTCGGGGTCGGCCGCCGCCCTGGCTGCTCCGCGCTGCGGAAGCCGGGCCCGCGCGGCGGCGGATAACCCCGACCTTATCGCGCCGGGAGCGCGCTTCCGTACCGCATTGATGCTGGACGGAGGGCGCCGGGGCAAGGCTGCCGGGCATGCGGCGGTGCGGTGCGCGTCATCGGCTGAGCACGTCCAAGTCCGCAGGGAGTGCTGGCCAGTCCGCCGGGTCAGGTGCCGAACTGGCGTGCCCCACAAGGAGATCGGGGCACGGAGCTCGAGGCTGGGAGACCGGAGCGGCGAGACCGCCCCCTCACGCGGCAGCCCGCCGTGCCTCCGCCGAACGCGAGGTACGGCGGGGAGGCAGGCGGGCTGTGCCGTTCGGTCCGGGACGCGGTGCCGTGGGCGGCGAGGCGCCCCGGCACGGACGTCGGGCCGCGGACCGGAACCGCGGACTCAGCGTGCGTAGTACTCGATGACCATCTGCTCATCGCAGATGACCGGAATCTCCTTGCGGTTGGGCTCCCGGTCCAGACGGAAGGCGAGCGCTTCGAGGTTGACCTCGAGGTAGCGCGGGGTCTCACCATCGGTGTCGTAACCACCCTCGCGTGCGACCAGGAACGGGTGCTTGGCGCGGCTGCGTTCGCGGACCCGCACCACGTCGTCCGGAGTGACACGGAAGGAAGGCTTGTCGACCTTCCGGTCGTTCACCGAGATGTGGCCGTGCACGACCATCTGACGGGCCTGGTAGATGGTGCGGGCGATCCCGGAGCGCAGCACGAGCGCGTCGAGGCGGCGCTCCAGCTCGATGACGAGAGCGTCACCGGTCTTGCCCCCGCTCTTACGGGCACGGTCGTAGGCGCGCACCATCTGGCGCTCGCTGATGTCGTACTGGGCGCGCAGCCGCTGCTTCTCCAGCAGCCGGACCTTGTAGTCACTGTTCTGCTTGCGGCCGCGGCCGTGCTCGCCCGGCGGGTAGGGGCGCTGCTCGAAGTACTTGACGGCCTTCGGGGTCAGCGCGATGCCGAGGGCACGCGACTTCTTGACCTTGGGACGCGACTGGTTCACTGAACGGACCTCCGTGTAAGTTAGGTGAGGCTTACCTTAGCGGAGGAGAACGTATGTTTCGACCTGGGATTCCCCTGCCCGGCACCGATGCCGACGGGGGACAGCCGCGTCCCGTGGACGACGCCGCGGCACCTACTGCCGCAGAGCGCGTACGAACCCTCGTGGAATCCAGCGTATCGGCCGCGCTGGACATTCCCTCAGACAGGTTGCCGGACCCCTCCCCTCTGGGATACGGCAGCCCCGAGGCCCGCGCTGTCACACAGGACGGTGACGTGGTGCTCCTCGTCCCCGCCTCCTCGCCGGCGGCCCAACTGGCCGAGCACGCAGCGGGCGACGAGATGACCGTGGTGATGGAGATCACGGACGTGGCGCCGGTCGCCGTGCCGCAGCGCGTACGCGGCCGGGCCTGGATCGCCGGGTGGCTCACGCCCGTACGTCCTCAGGAACGAGCCGCCAGCGCCCGGCTGATCGCCGAGCGGCACCCGTCAGGGCCGCCGCCCGCCGATGCGGCATGGGTGCTGCTGCGGCTGGAGGTCGGTGAGGCATTCGTCGACGATCTGTGGGGCGCGGAACAAGTCGAACCGGACGACTTCGCAGCCGCGGCCCCCGACCCGCTGGCACCTCACGAAGCCGAACTGCTCCAGCACTTGGCGGCCTCGCACCACGAGCAGATGCGCGGTCTGTGCGGGCTGCTGGGCGAGGGCGATGCCGCCTGTGCGGCTGAGCGCGGGCGCGCGGTGCCGCTGTCCTTGGACCGGTTCGGGATGCGGGTGCGCTTCTGCGACCTCGAGGGTTACAGGGCCGATGCGTGCTTCGACGCCCGGTTCGAATTCCCGGAGCCGGTGGGCGACGTGGCTCAGCTTCGGCGGGCGATGCGGATGCTCTTCGAGGCCGCGGCAGAGTAGCCGTACGCCGTACGCCGGACGTCCTGGACGGCAGTCACCCGGGGACGGGTGCCTCCGGGCACCTCGCCCGGTGACTGTCCTGCCCTTGCTCAGCGCTCCTCGGGCGGCGCGCTCGCACCGCGCAGTCGCTCCCGGACCCGCTCGGCCACTTCCGCGTAGCGGGCCTCCGCGCCGTAGCGCGTCGGCTCGTAGTAGCGCTTGCCGTGCACGGCGTCCGGGGCGTACTGCTGGGCGGCGATGCCGCCGGGCAGGTCGTGCGGATACTGATAGCCCTTGCCGTGGCCCAGCTTCTCGGACCCCTTGTAGTGGCTGTCCCGCAGATGCGACGGCACCGGCCCGGCGAGCCCCGCCCGTACGTCGGCGAGGGCCGCGTCGATCGCCAGATAGGCCGCGTTCGACTTGGGCGCGAGAGCGAGGGCGACGACAGTCTGGCCGAGCGCTATGCGGGCCTCCGGAAAGCCGATCATGGCGACTGCCTGAGCGGCTGCCACCGCCGTCTGCAGAGCCGTCGGGTCCGCCATGCCGACGTCCTCGCTGGCAGAGATCATCAGCCGCCGGGCGATGAAGCGCGGGTCCTCCCCCGCCTCGATCATCCGGGCCAGGTAGTGCAGCGCGGCGTCCACGTCCGAACCGCGGATGGATTTGATCAACGCGCTTGCGACGTCGTAATGCTGGTCGCCGTCGCGGTCGTAAGTCACCGCTGCACGGTCGACCGCCTCCTCCAGCGTGGCCAGAGTGACCGAGGACTCGCCCTTTGCGAGTGCGGCACCCGCGCCCGCCTCCAGGGCGGTCAGCGCGCGCCGGGCATCGCCGCCCGCGATGCGCAGCAGATGGTCCTCCGACTCCGGCGGGAGCGTCACCGCCCCGCCCAGGCCGCGCTCCTCCTCTACGGCACGGTGCACCACTGCGCGCAGATCCTCGTCGGTGAGCCCCTCCAGAGTGAGCAGCAGCGAACGGGACAGCAGCGGTGAGATCACCGAGAAATACGGATTCTCGGTCGTCGCGGCGATCAGCGTGACCCAGCGGTTCTCCACCGCGGGCAGCAGGGAATCCTGCTGGGCCTTGCTGAAGCGGTGGATCTCGTCGAGGAAGAGGACCGTGTCCTTGCTGTACGCGCCGGAAGAGCGGCGGGCGCTCTCGATGACAGCCCGGACCTCCTTCACGCCCGCGGTGATGGCGGACAGCTCGACGAAGCGCTTCTCGGTCGCCTGGCTGACGACGTACGCGAGCGTGGTCTTGCCGGTGCCCGGCGGCCCCCACAGCATCACCGAAGACGGCCCCGCCGGTCCGCCTCCCCCCTCACCGACCAGACGGCGCAGCGGGGAGCCGGGGCGCAGCAGATGCTGCTGGCCCACGATTTCGTCCAGGGTGCGCGGACGCATCCGTACGGCCAGCGGGCTGGCCGAAGGGTCCTTGGCCTGGCGTTCCTCTGCGGCTGCGGTGAACAGGTCGGGTTCCACGCCGAAACCCTAAGTCACGGGTATGACAAGGGTGCCGGGGCCGTCCGCGACGCCTCTTCCGCGGGGGTACGGGGGTCGC
>DATMEI010000379.1:0-3353 GCA_035556995.1 Streptomyces sp. | reverse complement strand
CGGGCAGGGACAGCGGTCTGTTGTGCCAGTCCAGGACGATCGCCAGGTCCAGGTCCCCGCGTACCAGACGCGGCACGGAGACCTCGGCCGCCAACTCCGTGAGCCGCGGCCGTAGTTGAGGATGCTCCGCCTTCAGCACCGTAAGGGCCGCCGGGAAGAGGCCGCGCGCAGCGGTGGGGAAGGCGCTCAGCAGCAGCTCACCGACGGCAAGCCCTCTGTGGGCCTCCAGATCCGCCTGGGCGACCTCCAGCAGGGACAGCACCTGCTCCGCGTGCCCGGCCAGCAGCCGCCCGGCGTCTGTGAGCCGGATACCGCGGCCGCTTCTGAACAGCAGTTGCTGCCCTGTCTCCCTCTCCAGCTTGGCCATCTGCTGGGAGATCGCGGACGTGGTGACGTACAGGGCCTCTGCCGCACCGCCCACCGTGCCGTGCACGGAGATCTCATGCAGCACACGGAGCCGCTCCAGATTGAACATGTAAGCGATACTACGCTTTGCCGTCTAGAGATACTCGCTTGTGCTAAAAGATGGGCGGCGGGATCGTTGCCGTATGACCACCTCCACACAGCCGGGAAGCAGCACTACGGCTTCCGCACCTGCCACGCCGCCCGCGTCCGCATCCGGCTCCAGCTCCGGTTCCGGTTCCGGCTCCTCATCCACGGTCTCCCCGCCGCTTCACCGTCTCGACTGGCGCGTGCGTTTCGGAGCGCTGTCCCTGGTGTGGGGCTTCAGCTTCCTGCTCATCAAGGTGGGCACCCAGGCGTACGCGCCTCTCCAAGTGACGCTCGGCCGCCTGGTGTTCGGAGCGACCGTGCTGCTGGTGGCACTCGCCGTCAAACGGGAGCGCCTGCCGGCCGGCAGACGTCTGTGGGGCCACCTGACCGTCTCCGCGTTCTTCCTCAACGTTCTGCCGTTCTCGCTCTTCGCCTACGCCGAACTCACCATCTCCTCCAGCCTCGCGGGCATCTGCAACGCGACCACTCCCCTGTTCGGCATGGCGCTCTCACTCGTCGCCCTCTCCGAGGACCGCCCCACGCGCCGCCGAGTGGCAGGCCTCGTGGTCGGGTTCAGCGGCGTGCTGGTGGTGCTGGGGGCGTGGCGGGGCTTCTCGGGGCAGGACCCGGCCGGTACGGCCATGGCGCTCGGCGCCGCGGCCAGCTACGCGGTCGGCTGGCTCTACGTACGCCGCACGCTCGCCGGCAGCAAGCACTCCGCACTGTCGATGTCGGGGGCTCAGCTGCTGCTGGGCGCGGCTCAACTGGCCGTACTGACAACGCTGTTCACCTCCCTGCCGTCCAGTTTCCCGGCCGTGCCGCTGCTGGCGGTGCTGGCGCTCGGGGCGCTGGGAACGGGGCTCGCCTTCCTTCTCCAGTACGGAATCGTCGCCGAAGTCGGCCCCACGACCGGCCAGATGGTCACCTACTTCATCCCCGTCATCGCGACTGTGGCGGGCGTGACCGTGCTGGGCGAGCCTCTCACCTGGAGCACCCCAGTCGGCGCGGTGATCGTCCTGCTGGGAGCGGCCCTCACCCAGCTCAAACCCCGGCAGCAGCGCACGGGTTGAGATGCCCGTACACCAGTCGTGGTCACGGCCCGGCGGTTGCGTTCAGTCGTACCGCCGGGCGTCATCGGGACGGAGCGCCGCCGCGACCGCGGAAGCGAGCTCCTCGACGGTGTCCACGGTCAGCTGCGAGACGGTGAGCCGCACACCGGGCGGCGAGGCCACACGGAAGCGGGCTCCGGGGGCGACGGCCCACCCTGACTGCAACAGCCGTGCCACAGCCCCTGTTTCGTCGGGCACGGGCACCCACACGTTCATCCCGGTGCGTCCGTGCGCGCGGACGCCCCGTGCCTCCAGCGCCTCCACCAGGGCGTCCCTGCGCTCTCCGTAGGAACGGGCGACGGCGTGCACATCGACGGCCTCCGTCTCCCACAGGTGCAGCACGGCGTCCTGCAGCAGGCGGCTGACCCAGCCCGGCCCGAGCAGTTGACGCCCACGCACGCGGTCGAGCGTGACGGCGTCGCCGGTGAGCACGGCCAGCCTCAGGTCCGGCCCGTACGCCTTCGCCGTGGAGCGCACCAGCGCCCAGCGCTCAGTGGTGCCCACGAGCGGATGCAGAGGCGCTTCGACGATGCCGTGTCCGTGGTCGTCCTCGATGAGCAGCGTGCCGGGATTGCCGGCGAGCACGTCGCGCAGCTTGCGGGCGCGGGCGGCGGTGACCGCCGCCCCGGTCGGGTTCTGCGCACGGCCGGTGACGACGAGGGCGCGGGCACCCTCACGCAGGGCACGCCCCACCTCCTGGGGAAGGGGCCCCTCGTCGTCCACCGCCACGGGCACCATGCGAAACCCCAGAGCGGGAACGAGGTCCAACAGGCTTCCCCAGCCCGGGTCTTCGACTGCGACTGCGTCGCCCGCATGCAGATGTTCCGTGAGCACGGACCCGATGGCGTCGAGAGCGCCCGAGGTCAGCGCCACGGGGCCGTCGGGCACCCCGTCCTCGTCCAGAAGGGCGCGTGCCGTACGGGCGAGGCGCTCGCCGACCGCCGGGCCGCCGTAGAACATGTCCCTGCGTGAGGCGTTGCCTGCGGCCACCGCCAACGCCTCGCGCAGCGGCGGCAGAAGACCCGGGTCGGGGTTTCCGGAGGAGACGTCCGTGGCCCCCGGCGGCACCCCGACGCGGATGGACTCGCGCGGCGCCCTCTCCGAGGGCCGCTCACGCACGCGGCTGCCACGGCGTCCCGCCGTCTCGATCACTCCGCGCTCGCGCAGGCTGCGGTAGGCGGCCGCGACCGTGTTCGCGTTGACGCCCAGTTCCGCTGCCAACTCCCGTACAGGCGGGAGGTGTTGGCCGGGCGCGAGGTCCCCCGTACGCACGCCGCGCTCCACGCTCGCGGAAATCTCGGCTGCGCGGCGCCCCTCGATCCGGTATTCTCCTAGCACAAAGCCAACTATGCACTAGTACAAAGCAGAATGCAAGTCGAACAGCAAGGAGAGCGCATTGCAGGCCAACGCCCCTTCCCAGGGTCCTTCCACCGGCGCCTACGCCCCCACCGAGCGCACCGTCCCGACCCGCAACCGTGAACGCGCCGCGTACGACCGCGAATCGGTGCACGCGATACTCGATGACGACTACCTTTGCCATCTGGGGTTCGTGCGCGACGGCGCCCCTGTGGTCCTGCCCACCTTGTACGCCAGGGTGGGCGAGTGCGTCTATCTGCACGGCTCGAGCGGCTCACGTCCACTGCGCGAAGCGGGCAGGCAGGGGGAGGGGCAGGAGCAGGGTTTGCCCGTCTGTCTCACCGTCACCCGCGTCGACGGCCTCGTCCTGGCCCGCTCGGCCTTCCACCACTCGAT
>DATMEI010000378.1:0-4009 GCA_035556995.1 Streptomyces sp. | reverse complement strand
GTCGCACGCGCCCTGCGGGACGCACAGCAGTGGGTGCTGACAGCACGTTTCGTCAAGGCCGCCGCCCCTGTGGCGCTGGCCGCAGGCCGTGGGCAAGTGGCGCTCCAGCTCTACACGTTGGGCAGGATCGCCGCCGGCAGGGGCGGGCTGGCCAAGGACCTCAAGTACTACGTCAGGACCGAGGAGCAGACCCGCAATCTGCTGGACGGCGACAAGGTCGCCGTCGTCGCGGCCCTGGCAGTCCTGGCCGCGCCCCTCGCCCCGACGGCCAAGCTCGGCAGTCTGGCGAGTTACGTCGCGAAGTTCGCCACCACCAAAGTCGGAATCACGGCGGGGGCGGCAGTCGTGGTCGCCGGTGGCGTGACGGCCGTCGCGGTGGCGAGCGGACCCGACGTGCCCCTCGGCTGCGCCGAGGCCAAGCAGACGATGGCCGACGAGCGCGAGCCGACCGACCTGCGGACGGCACAGGACATGGTCGACGAGCACCAGCGGGTGGCGACCGGTCTGGAAGCGGCAGCCTCCAAGGCGACCGATTCGAAGGTGAAATCAGCGCTCGAGACACGGGCGGACCAACGCAACACCCTGGCCGGCACTGTGAGCGAGGACCTTGGCCTCGGTCCGGACGTCCACCCCGACGTCACAGCCGCCCTCATTTCGAGCAAGGCGCTCCGGGCGGACATCAAGGACACCCAAGTGGTCTCCCCTGTCTGCCCCAACATCCTGGAATGACGGGCGCGTTCAGCTTGGACGGGAACTCGGGAACTCGGGGGCTCGGTTCGGCGTGGGCAGGGGGCGGCGTAGCGGAGCCTGAAAGAGCGACGCGGCACGGCCCGCCCACACGTCGCCACTCCACGGGCTCGGCGATCAGTGCGGTGGCCACGCGGCGGAAGCCGAGCCGGGCGTAGATCCGGGCGACGTCGTCGTCGCCCGCAGAAAAGAAGACGGTCTCGACGCCTCGCGACCGTGCGTCGGCTGTCAGCGCCGCGGTGACCGCGAGCGCAAGACCACGGCGGCGCGCGGTCGGCAGGGTTCCCACCCCGGCGATCTCGCTGACCGTCCCCACGGGCTGGTGCTGACCGGCGCACAGCGCCTTCCGGCCCTCCACCGCAGCGGCAACACATGCCAGACCAGCCAGGATGCGTGCCGCAGCCAGTTCCACCGACCCGTCATCGGCGCGGCTCCGCACCGCCTCGCCAGTTCCGCCACTCCGGCTGAACCGGCACGGGTTCCGGAATCGGCGAAGGCGAGGTGAGGGACGGCCAGTGCGCTGGGCAGCACGGGATCGTACGGGCCTACGGTCCGGACCACCCCAGGGCGGGGCGGGCATAGAAGGGCCAGCCCTGCCCTTCCCGGATGAACAAGCTCAGCGGTCCCAAGTCCTCGACCCGGGCGCCGGAGCGGGGAACCGCGTCGTAGTAGCGCTCGATCTCGTCCAGCAGTTCACGGCAGCCATCAAGATCCACAGATGTCATGCCGGGCATCCGAGCACCGGGCCGCGAGCGGCTGCCACCGCAATACGTCCCCCGAAACCCCTTCAGGGACGTCGCGCCTCCTCCACCAGGCTCCAGTGATCGACGTCGCCTGGCGCCCTCGCAGCGCACGCCCTCCCGGCCCGGTCCCCCGGGCTGGTTTGTATTCTCTGCGGGCGCCACCCCTATCGATGCGGCACCCCGCCGATGCAGCACCCTGTGAGAGGAAGCACCATGACCACCGAGCTGAGCCCTGACGCCCTGGCCGGGCTCCTTGAAGAGGCCCGTCAGGACCACCAGGACCTCGCGGGACGCGGGCTCTCCCTCGACCTCACCCGTGGCAAGCCGGCATCCGGGCAACTCGACCTCTCCGAAGCCCTGTTGAGCCTGCCCGGCAGCGGGCGGCACACCTCAGCCGACGGCGCGGACGTGCGCAACTACGGCGGGCTCCAGGGGCTGCCCGAGCTCCGGGAGATCTTCGCCGGGGTGCTCCAGGTGCCGGCTGCACAGCTGCTCGCCGCCGGGAACTCCAGCCTCGAGCTGATGCACGACTGCCTGGTGCACGCCCTGCTGAGCGTGGTGCCGGGGGCCGAGTCGCGATGGGTGGACCAGGAGCGGATCGCGTTCCTGTGCCCCGTGCCCGGCTACGACCGGCACTTCGCGCTCTGCGAGCGGTTCGGGATCGACATGATTCCGGTGCCGATGACCCCCGACGGCCCGGACATGGAGGTCGTGGAGCGGCTCGTCGCCGAGGACCCGGCGGTCAAGGGCATCTGGTGCGTACCGAAGTACAGCAACCCGGACGGCGTCTGCTACAGCGACGAGACCGTTGCGCGGCTCGCCTCGATGCGCGCCGCCGCGTCCGACTTCCGGATCTTCTGGGACAACGCCTACGCCGCCCACCACCTCACCGACGAGCCCGTCGAGATCGCCGATCTGCTCGCCGCCTGTGCCGAGGCCGGGAACCCCGACCGGGCGTTCGTCTTCGGCTCCACCTCGAAGATCACCGCGGCGGGCGCGGGCGTCGCCTTCTTCGGCTCGTCGCCCGCGAATCTGCAGTGGCTGCTCGGCAACAACGCCAAGCGGTCGATCGGCCCCGACAAGATCAACCAGCTGCGGCACGTCCTGTTCCTGCGGGACGCCGACGGGGTGCGGGCCCACATGGAGCGCCAACGCGCCCTGCTGAAGCCCAAGTTCGAGGCGGTGGCGCGGATCCTGGACGCCGAGCTCGGCGGGACCGGGCTCGCGACCTGGACCTCGCCGAAGGGCGGCTACTTCGTGACCCTCGAAGTGCCGGACGGCTGCGCCAAGGAGGTCGTACGCCGTGCCGCCGAGGCCGGCATCGTGCTGACCCCCGCCGGGGCCACGCACCCGTACGGCGACGACCCTCGCGACGCGGCCATCCGGATCGCGCCCACCTACCCGGGCCTCGCGGAGCTGGAGCAGGCGATCGAGGGACTCGCCGTCTGCGTACGGCTCGTGGGGTACGAGCAGCTGGCCCGTTAGTACTCCAGTGGTCGCTGGGGTCCTCATCGTTGATCGGCGGCCTGCCGTTCGTCGTGGCCGGCTCGGGATCGGCCTTGATGGCGTCGTCACCAGTCGGACCACCTCTCTGCGCCAAGCCGCGAGGATCAAAGAGGTATCCCGGACGTCCAACAGCCCTTCCCCTCTCGTTCACTTGATGAACTGCCCGATCGTTCCGCAGAAGAACTACTCATGAGTTGTCCGGGAGGAGTTCTTCCGGGCGAGCCTTCGGGGGCCGGTGTGGCGGCCGTACTGTCCGCAGTGACCAGTCGACGGCTGTCAGTAAAGGCGCCATCTTTCCCTGACAAAGGAGTAGATGTGGAACGTCGCACCTTCCTGCGCGGAACCGTCATCGGCACCTCGGCCGCCACCTTCGGCGGCACTCTCATGCGTGGTGCCGCCTACGCGGCCCCGGCCCAGAACGGTCCCGGCCCGTACGGAGCGCTGGGCACGGCCGACGCCAACGGCGTCCAGCTGCCCAGCGGTTTCACCAGCCGGGTCGTCGCCCGGTCCTCGCAGGCCGTCTCCGGCACCTCGTACACCTGGCACAACGCCCCCGACGGCGGCGCCTGTTTCGCCGACGGCTCGGGCTGGATCTACGTCTCCAACTCGGAGATCAATCCCGGCGGCGGCGCGAGCGCCGTCAAGTTCGACTCCTCGGGCAGCATCACCGGTGCGTACCGCATCCTCTCCGACACCCGGCAGAACTGCGCGGGCGGCGCCACCCCGTGGAACACCTGGCTGTCCTGTGAGGAGGTCGGCCTGGGCTACGTCTACGAGACGGACCCGTGGGGCGTGAACGCGGCGACGCGCCGGGACGCGATGGGCAAGTTCAAGCACGAGGCAGCCGCCGCCGACCCGGTGCGCAAGGTGATCTACCTGACCGAGGACGAGAGCAACGGCTGCCTCTACCGGTTCATCCCGACGACCTGGGGCAACCTGTCCTCGGGCACCCTCCAGGTCCTGGTCGCCGGCACCGGCACCTCCGGGTCGTTCAGCTGGTCGAACGTCTCCGA
>DATMEI010000377.1:0-16429 GCA_035556995.1 Streptomyces sp. | reverse complement strand
GTCCCCACCGGACGGGCGGGGGAGCGGGCGGTCATGGCACGAGCGTACGGGGGCACCGGGCGCGCCCGGGACGGGAGCGGCAGCCGTGCCGGCACCGGACGGGATCCTTCCGCATGCTTCCGTCGTCAAGATTCGGCAAAGCGGAAATGGGAAGCAGACCTTCCGGTGTTCTGCCTGGAGGGCCCCGAGGCTCTGCGCACCGCACTCCACAGCAGGCACAGAGGAGGCAATCGCCCGTGAGCCAGTACATGGCCAGGCTCGGCCAGCGGCGTGGCCGGATGCCGCAACAGCAACGGCCGCGCCTCAGGCTCAACGGATCATCCCGCCGGCCGCGCAGGGTGGCCATGCTCAGCGTGCACACCTCGCCGCTCCATCAGCCCGGTACGGGCGACGCGGGCGGCATGAACGTCTACATCGTCGAGCTCGCCAGGCAGCTCGCCGAGCACGGCACCCAGGTGGAGATCTTCACGCGTGCCACGACGGCCGCCCTCCCCCCGAGCGTGGAGCTGTCGCCCGGAGTGCTGGTGCGTCACATCGACGCCGGACCGTACGAGGGGCTGGCCAAGGAGGAACTGCCCGCGCAGCTGTGCGCGTTCACGCACGGAGTGATGCAGGCCTGGGCAGGCCAGCGCCCCGGGCACTACGACCTCGTCCACTCCCACTACTGGCTCTCAGGGCACGTCGGCTGGCTCGCGGCCCAGCGCTGGGGCGTTCCGCTGGTGAACGCCATGCACACCATGGCCAAGGTGAAGAACGCGGCGCTCGCCAAGGGCGACACCCCTGAACCTGCCGCGCGTGTGATCGGCGAGACGCAGATCGTACGGGCCGCCGACCGGCTCATCGCCAACACCGCCGAGGAGGCGGGCGAACTGGTCCGGCACTACGAAGCCGACCCCGCCCGTACGGCCGTGGTACACCCCGGCGTGAACCTGGAATGCTTCCGGCCCGCCGACGGACGCGCCGCCGCCCGTGCCCGGCTCGGCCTCCCGCAGGACGCGCTGATCCCGCTCTTCGCCGGCCGGATACAACCACTCAAGGCGCCCGACATCCTGCTGCGCGCCGCCGCCCTGCTCGTGGACGAGGACCCGGAGCTGCGCAGCCGGCTGCTGGTCCCCGTGGTGGGCGGGCCCAGCGGCACCGGACTCGCCAAACCGGAGCGGCTGCACAAGCTCGCCGCGAAGCTCGGCATCTCGGACGTGGTGCGCTTCCATCCGCCGGTGGGGCAGGAGGAGCTGGCGGACTGGTACCGCGCGGCCAGCGTGCTGGTGATGCCGTCCTACAGCGAGTCGTTCGGGCTGGTCGCCATCGAGGCGCAGGCGTGCGGTACTCCCGTCATCGCCGCGTCGGTGGGCGGCCTTCCGGTCGCGGTGCGGGACGGGGTCAGCGGCTTCCTCGTCGACGGTCACGAACCGCCTGCGTACGCGCGGGCACTGCGGCGCTTCATCACGGAGACGGGCACCGGCGCGCGTACGGCCACGGGTGACGGGCTGGCAGACCGGATGGGCGAGGCCGCCGCACGGCACGCCGCCGGTTTCGGCTGGGACGCCGCCGCTGCCAGCACCCTCGACGTCTACGCCGCCGCGCTGCACGACCAGCGCCGTCGCCTACGATCGGCCCATGGCTGACGCGAAGAGTGCCAGGAGCGCCGACAGCGCCGTCGAAAGCGCGAAGAGCGCCGTGGAGCGGGCACTGCGTGAGGCCGAACTGGAGTGGGAGAGCCCGGCGGAGGGCACGTACGTCGTCGCGCTTCCCGGGACGCGCAAGCTCTCGACCACCTGCTCGCTGGCCGTCGGCAGGCACTCACTCAGCATCAACGCCTTCGTCGTCCGCTGCCCCGACGAGAACCACGCGGCCGTGCACCGCTGGCTCCTGGAGCGCAACACGCGCCTGTACGGGGTGAGTTACGCCCTGGACAAGCTGGGCGACGTCTATCTGGCCGGACGCCTCCCGCTGAGCGCGGTCACCCCCGACGAGGTGGACCGGCTGCTGGGAGCGGTGCTGGAGAACGCCGACGGTTCCTTCAACACGCTGCTGGAGATGGGCTTCGCGACGGCCATCCGGCGTGAGTTCGACTGGCGCACCTCGCGCGGCGAATCGACGCGCAACCTCGATGCGTTCACGCATCTGACGGGCGGCGGGGGCACCTCGGAGAGCGGCCGGGGCTGACCGGCTCACACAGCTGCCGGGGCAGCTGCGAAGGGCGCGGGGGCGCTGAGGGCGCGGACACGGCAGCTCCCCCGGAGGTGTGAGCGGCCCCGCGCGTACGAACGCGTGGCTGAGCACCTCCGGGGGAGCGCCGGTTTCTCTGCCGTCACCGGGTCACTGTGCGGTGGTCATCCGCCCAGTCCCCAGTCCGACGTGATGTGGCGGCTGGAGCAGATGGTGTCCAGGAAGTTCTTGCCTGCGGTTCCGCACTTCTCACTCGGCTTCACGGGCGTGCCATGGGCCATGCCCTCCACGATGTAGCTGCGTACGACGACGTCGCCGGCGCCGTTCTTGAAGTCGGAGCGGGTGGTGCCACCCTCCAACTCCTCCGTGGCGTCGGCCTCCTGGTCGGTGCCGTGCACGTCCGTCCACTGCTTCACGGACTCGTCCGCGTTCGCGGGGACCACGGTGGTGTCGCCCGTACCGTGCCAGACCGACACCGCCGGCCGCGCTCCCGAGTGATCCGGTGCCGCCTTCCTGGCCAGGTCGCCCCATTCGGCCGCCGACTTGCTGACGCCCGGACTCATGCACGTGAAGGCTTCGGCCACGCTGGTCGCGCAGCCGTGCGGCAGCCCCGCGACGACCGCACCGGCCTTGAAGACGTCCGGGTAGGCGGCCAGCATCGATGCCGTCATCCCGCCGCCCGCCGACAGCCCCGTGACGAAGACACGGGAGGCGTCCGCGTCGAGGTCGGTGACCGTACGGTCCACCATCTGCTTGACCGACAACGCTTCGCCCTGGCCCCGCGCGACGTCGCCGGACTGGAACCAGTTGAAGCACTTGTTGATGTTGTTGCCCTGCTCCTGTTGCGGGGCGACGACGGAGAAGCCGCCCGCGTCAGCGAAGGCCTGCCAGCCCGCCCCGTCGAAGTAGGTCTGCGCGTCCTGGGTGCAGCCGTGCAGCACCACCACCACGGGACTGCCGGCGGGCAGCCCTTCCGGCGTGTAGCGGTACATGCTGAGTGCACCCGGATTGGAGCCGAAGTCGCCGACCTTCTCCAGGCCGGCCGCTGCCTTCGTCTGCGCCTTCGTGCTCTCGTCGATGGGTGGTCCGGCGGATGCCGCGGTGCTTCCCATCGCGGCGAGGGCGATGGTGCTGAGGGTGGTTAACAGAGCGGCTTTTCGGCTTACGGCGTTCATAAGCGCTCCTTCCGTGGGGGGTTCCGTGGGGGGAATCCCGTGGGGGGAGGGACGCGACGACCGTAGAGGCGGGAGTGTGCGCTGCCTAACGTGTCGTACGTCCAGCTGCCGTCGACGCCGAGTGTGGCCTGACCACATTGGGCGGCCATGTGAGCGCGCCTAGCTTTGCGGAATGACCGAGCAGTTCACACCCGGCCCCCACTCCGTCGCCCTCGACCTCACCGGACGTACCGCCCTGGTGACCGGTGCTGCGAGCGGCATCGGCCGCTCCTGCGCGCTGCGGCTCGCGGCGGCGGGCGCCAAGGTACGGGCAGTCGACCGCGACGCCGCCGGGCTCGACGCCCTGCAGGGTGACGCGGTGCAGCCCTTCCCCCTCGACCTGACCGACCCCGACGGACTGGACGCCGCCGAACGTGCCGCGGCGGGCACCGACATCCTCGTCAACGGAGCCGGCGTCCAACTGGTGCGCCCCATCGAGGAGTTCCCACCCGCCGACTTCCGCAGACTGCTCACGCTGATGCTGGAGGCTCCCTTCCGGCTCGTTCGCGGTGCTCTCCCGCACATGTACGAGCAGGGCTGGGGCCGGGTCGTGAACATCTCCTCGGTGCACGGGCTGCGCGCTTCCCCGTACAAGTCGGCCTACGTGTCGGCCAAGCACGGCCTGGAGGGCCTGTCCAAGGTCACCGCTCTGGAGGGCGCCGAGCACGGGGTCACCTCGAACTGCGTCAGCCCCGCCTACGTCCGTACGCCCCTGGTCGAGCAGCAGATCGCCGACCAGGCAGCGGCACACGGCATCTCCACCGACCGGGTGGTCTCCGAGATCCTGCTCGCGGACTCCGCGCTCAAGCGGCTCCTCGAACCCGAGGAGGTCGCCGAGTCCGTCGCCTACCTCTGCACACCGGAGGCCTCCTTCATCACCGGCGCCTCCCTGCCCCTCGACGGCGCGTGGACCGCACACTGACGCCGCTGCCAGGACCCGGACCGCCGGTACGCACACCACCGGCCGCACCGCCCCACCCGCACCACGACCTGCTCCCGCCTCTGGCGTCACACACCGCACCACGGGTAAGCCTGTGACCATGCCCCGAGCCCGGCCCGACGCCGTCTACCTGGAACTCCTCTCCCGACGCGCGCCCGCCGAGGCGTACGACGAGCCGCTCGCCGACGCCCGTGCGGCCGGAGCGCCGCCCGAAGAGCTCGCCGCCCTGGAGAGCGGCAAGCTGCTGGCGCTGCGCATCCGCGCGGAGCTGGAGGGCCGCCGGCGGCGCGAGGCCGAGCTGACGGCGCTCATCGAGACAGTGCACGACGTCGCCGGGCTGCGCGACCTGGACGACGTGCTGCGCGCCATCGTGCAGCGCGCCCGCTCACTGCTGGGCACCGAGGTCGCGTACATGACGCTCACGGACAACGAGCGCGGTGACACCTACATGCGCGTCACCGAAGGCTCCGTCTCCGCGAGTTTCCAGCAGCTGCGGCTCGGCATGGGCGAGGGGCTCGGCGGTCTCGTCGCACAGACGGCACGCCCGTACGTCACCGACGACTATCCGGCGGACGAGCGCTTCCGGCACACCCGTCCCATCGACGGCGCCGTCGGCGAGGAGGGCCTGGTCGCCATCCTCGGTGTGCCTCTGCTGCTCGGCGGACGCGAGGTGATCGGAGTCCTCTACGCCGCCGACCGCCGGGCACGTGTCTTCGCGCGCGAACAGATCGCGCTGCTGGGCTCGTTCGCGGCGTACGCGGCCGTCGCCATCGACAACGCACGCCTGCTCGGGGAGACCCGGGACGCCCTCGCCGAACTGGAGTCGGCCAACGAGACCATCGAGCGCGCAAGCGAGATCCACGACCGGCTCACCGAACTCGTGCTGCGCGGCGGGGACGTGAGGGACGTCGCCGCCGCGGTCGCCGAAGTGCTCGCCGGGCACGTCGAGTTCGTGGAACCCGTGGTGGCATCCGCGCGGCCGGCAGTGGAACGCTCCCGAAGAGACGGATACGCCGTGCGGGACGGCGACAGCTGGATCACCGCGGTCTCCGCCGGGGGTGAACTCCTGGGCGCGCTCGTACTGCACGGACATCCCGGCCTGAACCCCGTCGACCAGCGCACCTTCGAACGTGCCGCCCTGGTGACGTCCCTGCTGCTGCTCGCCCGCCGCTCGGCCAGCGAGGCCGAACAGCGCGTGCGCGGCGAACTGCTGGACGAACTGCTGGACGCCACCAGCCACGATCCGCGGCTGTTGCGCGACCGTGCCGCACGCCTGCACGCCGACCTGGACGCCCCGCACGTACTGCTCAGCGCCCGGCTCGACGCCGACTCACACGCCGGTGCGGACGCGGAGGAGAGCCTCGGACGCCAGCGCCTGTGGGCCGCCGCCTCCCATCTCGCGGCCACCCGGCACGGGCTGGCCGCGGCACGGGAAGGCGGCACGGTGCTGCTGCTGCCCCTGTCGGACGCGTCCCGTGACAGCGCCGGAGCGCCGGTCACGGCCTCCCGTATCGCCCAGGACATCGCCGCCCAGCTCGGCGTCGCCGCCGGAGCCCCGGTCACCGTCGGCTCCTCGGCGCCGGTGTCCGCTCCCGCTGCGGAGCCCGGTGCGGTGGCGGCGGCCTACCCCGAGGCGAGGCGCTGTGTGGACGCGCTGCGACTGCTCGGCCGGACCGGACAGGGCGCGGCAGCCGACGACTTCGGCTTCATCGGCATGCTGCTCACCGACAGCCGTGACGTGGGGAGCTTCGTACGCCGCACGCTCGGACCGGTCCTCGACTACGACGCACGGCGCGGCACAGACCTGGTCGCCACCATGGAGGCGTACTTCGCGTGCGGCATGAGCCCCGCCCGCGCCAAGGACGAACTGCACGTGCACGTCAACACCGTCGCCCAGCGCCTGGAGAGAGTGGCCAGGCTGCTGGGCGACGACTGGCAGTCACCGGAGCGCGCGCTCGAGACGCAGCTCGCGCTACGGCTTCACCGCCTCGCGGGAGCGGTCGGACGCTGAGGGGCCGCGGCCTGACGGGATGTCGGCCGTGTCGTCCTCGCCCACCATGTTCAGGTCGCGTGACCTGGTCTCCTTCGCGCAGAGCACGGCCACGATCGTGAGCAGTGCCGCCCCGATCACGTACAGGGAGATCGGCGTCGAGGTGCCGTAGGCCGCGAGCAGCGCGGTGGCGATCATCGGCGCCGGTGCTCCGGCGGCGACGGACGAGAACTGTGCGCCGATGGACGCCCCGGAGTAGCGCAGCCGGGTCGCGAACAGCTCCGCGAAGAATGCCGCCTGCGGCGCGTACATCGCACCGTGCAGCACCAGCCCGACCGTCACGGCGAGCACGATCGCACCGAAGCCCTTGGTCTCCAGCAGCGAGAAGAACGGGAAGATCCACAACGCGGTCCCGACAGCGCCGATCAGATACACCGGGCGGCGTCCGAGCCGGTCGGACAGTGCGCCCCAGGCGGGGATCACGGCGAAGTGCACGGCCGAGGCGATCAGCAGGGCGTTGAGCGCCGTCTGCTGGGACAGCTTCAGTTCCTGTGTGGCGTAGACAAGGATGAAGGCGGTGATGACGTAGAAGCTGATGTTCTCCGCCATGCGCGCGCCCATGGCGATCAGCACGTCGCGCCAGTGGTACCGCAGGACGGCGACCAGCGGCATCCGCTCGACCTGGTGCTCTCCCTTGCCCTGTGTGGCCTCCGCCTTACGCGCCTCGGCGCGGGCCTGAGCCTCCTTGAAGACCGGCGACTCGTCGACCGCCATCCGGATCCACAGCCCGATGACGACCAGCACACCCGAGAGCAGGAACGGCACCCGCCAGCCCCAGCTCAGGAAGGCCGCGTCCGACAGCGTCGCGGTCAGCACCGCCAGTACGGCCGTTGCCAGAAGCTGCCCCGCCGGCACACCTGTCTGCGGCCACGAGGCCCAGAAGCCACGCCGCTTGGCGTCCCCGTGCTCGGAGACCAGCAGGACCGCGCCGCCCCACTCGCCGCCCAGCGCGAACCCTTGCACCAGACGCAGAGTCGTCAGCAGTACGGGCGCCAGCGAGCCGACCGCCGCATGCGTGGGCAGCAGTCCGATCGCGAACGTCGCCCCGCCCATCAGCATCAGGCTCAGCACCAGCAGCTTCTTGCGCCCGATCCGGTCGCCGTAGTGCCCGAAGACGAGGGCGCCGATGGGACGGGCCGCGAAGCCGACGGCATAGGTGAGGAAGGAGAGCAGCGTGCCGACAAGCGGATCGGAGTCGGGGAAGAACAGCTTGTTGAAGACAAGCGCGGCGGCCGAGCCGTACAAGAAGAAGTCGTACCACTCGACCGTCGTGCCGACGAGGCTGGCGGCGACGATGCGCCTCAGGGACGAGGTCGGGGCAGTGGGCGCCGAACTCTTGGGAGCTGCGGAGTTCTCGGGGGTCATGGCGTGACCGTAGGGACGAATCGGCCGCCGACACATGTGCGCGGGCGCCACAGAGGGGTGGCCGGATATCGCCTCCGCGCACACCCAGTAAAGTGCACCGCATGGCCGACGCACCGTACAAGCTGATCCTCCTCCGGCACGGAGAGAGCGATTGGAACGCGAAGAACCTGTTCACCGGCTGGGTGGACGTGAATCTCACCGAGAAGGGCGAGAAGGAGGCGGTCCGCGGCGGCGAGTTGCTCAAGGACGCGGGGATGCTCCCCGACGTGCTGCACACGTCCGTGCAGAAGCGGGCCATCCGCACCGCACAGCTGGCGCTGGAGTCCGCCGACCGGTTCTGGATCCCCGTCCGCCGCTCCTGGCGGCTCAACGAGCGGCACTATGGCGCCCTTCAGGGCAAGGACAAGGCGCAGGTGCGCGAGGAGTTCGGCGAGGAGCAGTTCATGCTCTGGCGCCGCTCGTACGACACTCCGCCGCCGGAGCTGCCGGACGGTTCCGAGTACTCCCAGAGCGGCGACCCGCGCTACGCGGGCGTGCCGAGCGAGCTGCGCCCGCGCACCGAATGCCTCAAGGACGTCGTCGAGCGGATGCTGCCCTACTGGTTCGACGGCATCATCCCGGACCTGCTCGCGGGCCGCACCGTCCTGGTCGCCGCGCACGGCAACTCCCTGCGCGGGCTGGTCAAGCACCTCGACGGTGTCTCGGACGAGGACATCTCCGGCCTGAACATCCCCACCGGCATCCCCCTCAGCTACGAACTGGACGCCGACTTCCACCCGCTGAAGCGCGGCGGCACCTACCTCGACCCCGACGCGGCGAAGGCCGCGATCGAGGCGGTCAAGAACCAGGGCAAGAAGTAGCCCCACAGCACGGAACGGCCGGGACACGGCCGTGCCCCCTGTCCGCGGGACCTCCCGCGGGCAGGGGGTTCGTGCGTGGCCTGCGGTCCCGTACGGGTCAGGCTTCGTACGGCGGCGCAGATGTTGCCGCCCCGACACCCCGGGATGAGGCTGAGGGGGACGCCACCGGGTCTTCAGCGCGCGGGACCGGACCGCGCCGCTCACGGTGCGGAAGGAGCGGGCGCGATGAGGATGATGCTGAGAGCTGTCCTGGACACCCAGATCTCGAACAAGGCGCGGCAGAACGGCGAGATGCAGAAGGTGATCGAGTCCCTCATGGACCAGCTCAAGCCTGAGGCGGCGTACTTCACCCCCCACAGCGGCAGACGCTCCTGCGTCTTCGTCTTCGACATGCAGGAGAGCTCACAACTCCCTCCCCTCGTCGAGGGGTTGCTCCAGACGCTGGGCGCGGAGGTCGAGATCCAGCCGGCGATGAACCGTGAGGAACTGCTGAAGGGCCTGGCAGCAGCCCACGCGTAATGCCTGCGACCCGCACCCGCACCCGCACCCCCACCCGCGCCCGCGACCCGCGCCCGCGACCCGCGCCCGGCGGGCAAGCTGAAGGCCCTGTCCCGTCGAACCGGACAGGGCCTTCAGCGGCTGGTTCCCCCGCCGCCGCAGGTGCGTGCGGACAGCCTCAGCAGGACGTGGACCGAGGCTTCAGCGGAGGCCTCAGCCGCAGCAGCCGCCGCACTGGCACGGGCCGCCGGACTGACATCCGCACCCGCATCCCGCACCACACCCGCACGCCCCCAGCGCGTGCAGGGACGGCCGGTCCTCGGAATGTGCGGGGGCCGACGGCGAATCGCTGTGTTCAGCCATGACTTCCCTCCTTTTCCCTCCCCCGTTCCATGCCCACCTTCAGGAGGGGCACATGGGCGCATCAAGGGCGCGTCGGTGCACACCGCGCAACACAGCCGCACTTGCCCGGCCCACCCGCCGGCCCGGCCCGCTCTCAGACCGCTCCGGTTGCTCGGGCTACTCAGGCCGTTCAGGTGCCCTCGACCGGGGCTGTGCCGTCGCCCGCAGCCGCCATGGCCGGGTCGATCTCGTCGGCGTAGTCGCCGGTGACCAGATAGACGACGCGGCGGGCCACCGATACGGCATGGTCCGCGAAGCGCTCGTAGTAGCGGCCGAGCAGCGTGACATCCACAGCGGTCTCGATGCCGTGCTGCCAGCGGTCGTCCATGAGGTGCTGGAACAGCGTCCGGTGCAGATCGTCCATCGCGTCGTCGTCCTGCTCCAGCTGCAGAGCCAGGTCGACGTCCTTGGTGATGATCACCTCGGCCGCCTTGGCCATCAGCCGCTGTGCCAGCTGCCCCATCTCCAGCAGCGTCGCCTGCAGGTCGCGCGGTACGGGCGAATCCGGAAAGCGCAGCCGGGCCACCTTGGCGACGTGCTGCGCCAGGTCGCCCGAGCGCTCCAGGTCGGCGCTCATCCGCAGCGAGGTGACGACGATCCGCAGGTCCGTGGCGACGGGCTGCTGCCGCGCCAGCAGCTGAATGGCCCGGGTCTCCAGGCCGCGCTGCAGGTCGTCGACCTTCTCGTCCGCCGCGATGACGCTCTCGGCCAGCTTCAGATCCGCGTCCAGCATCGCCGTGGTGGCGCGGCCGATCGCGGAGCCGGCGAGCCGGGCCATTTCGACCAGGCTTTCACTGATCGAGTCCAGCTCCTCGTGGTACGCGTCACGCATGACTGTCCTTCCCTTGCAGGGTTCTCTCGACGGAGGGCTTGGGCCTGTGGCCCTCCACGCTCCCACGCTCCGTCCGAAATGCGTCTGCCGTCGACCTCCCAAGTGAACCGGCCGCGGCCTCAAGGTGAACTCTGGGGGACGAGTGTTCGAGCTGGTCCACATTCCGCTGGGGGTCTGTCCGCAGACACGCATAGCCTGGAGACATGAACGTGAATGCGGCCCTCGCCGCAGCGGCAGCGATCGCCGGAGTGTGCACCGGTGTGATCGCCATGCTGGCGTTCCGCTGGAGCGAGCGCGAGCAGAACCGTCCAACCCGTTCCTCCCTGCACATCGAGGCCGTGCTCCCACCGGGCGTCGACACCGTCCTGTCGGTGCTGCGCTCCTCGGCGGTCGTGCTCGACGAGGCGGACGCGGTCGTCAAGGCCAGCTCAGCCGCGTATGCGCTGGGCCTGGTCCGCGGCGGCAAGCTCGCCGTGGAGCCGATGCTGCAGATGGCCCGGGACACCCGCCGGGACGGTGAGATACGTCAAGTGGACCTGGATCTGCCACGGCGGGGCACGGGTCGGGGTGACGCCCTCGCGGTGTCCGCCCGTGTCGCCCCCCTCGGCTCGCGGCTGGTGCTGCTCCTGGTCGAGGACATGACGGAGGCCCGCCGCATCGAGGCCGTACGGCGCGATTTCGTGGCCAATGTCAGCCATGAGCTGAAGACCCCGGTCGGCGCGCTCTCCCTCCTCTCCGAAGCCGTACTGGACGCGGCGGACGACCCGGAGGCGGTGGAGCGGTTCGCCGGCCGCATGCAGTACGAGTCGACGCGGCTGACCAGCCTCGTCCAGGAACTGATCGACCTCTCCCGCGTCCAGAACGACGACCCGCTGGAGGACTCCGAACCGGTCGGCGTGTACGAACTGGTCGCCGAGGCCATCGACCGCTGCCGCCAGTCCGCCGGCAGCAAACACATCACCCTCGCCTCCCTCGGCGGCTCCGGCGCAGGCGCGGACGGCCTCTACGTGTGGGGCAACCGCAGCCAGCTCGCGGCGGCACTCGGCAACCTCGTCGAGAACGCCGTGAACTACTCACCGGCACGCACCCGCGTCGGCATCGCGGGGCGCCGGGTGGCTGCTCCGGGCGGGGACTTCATCGAGATATCCGTGAGCGACCAGGGCATAGGCATCTCGGAGCGGGACAAGGACCGCGTCTTCGAGCGGTTCTACCGCGTGGACCCTGCACGCTCCCGCGCCACCGGCGGCACCGGCCTCGGTCTCGCCATCGTCAAGCATGTGGCCGCCTCACACGGCGGGGAGGTCACTGTGTGGAGCGCCGAAGGACAGGGCTCCACCTTCACCCTGCGTCTGCCGGAAGCCGCCAGCGCGCGGGAGCGGGCCGAGGAGGAGAAGCGGGGCCGTGACCGCCTGTCCGGCGCTCTGCAGAAGCCTGCCGACTTCGAAGAGTCCGAGGAGTCCGACGGCTCCGACGACTCCGAAGGGCCAGAGGACGACCTCACGGACCTGAAGGACTTCAAAGACCCGGGCCAGGACCCGGAGGCCCAGGAGCGCTCGCACAAGGAGAGTGCGCCCGCCCCGGAGCCCCGCCCGCAGTCACCACCCCCGTACCGCCACGAACCGCCGCCGCCGTCTTCCCCCTCCGCACACTCCGCACCCTCATCCGCGTCCTCTTTGCCGCGCGAACCGCTTCGCGCCCCCGAATCTGCCCCGGAGGCCCTCCCGTGACCCGAGTGCTCGTCGTCGAGGACGAGGAATCGTTCAGCGACGCACTGTCGTACATGCTCCGCAAGGAAGGCTTCGAGGTCGCGGTCGCGTCCACGGGGCCCGAGGGGCTGGACGAGTTCGAACGCAACGGCGCCGATCTGGTGCTGCTCGACCTGATGCTGCCGGGGCTTCCCGGCACGGAGGTCTGCCGCCAGCTGCGCGGCCGCTCCAACGTCCCCGTCATCATGGTGACCGCGAAGGACAGCGAGATCGACAAGGTCGTCGGTCTGGAGATAGGAGCCGACGACTACGTCACCAAGCCCTTCTCCTCCCGTGAACTGGTCGCACGCGTTCGGGCGGTGCTTCGCCGCCAGGGCGAGCCCGAGGAGGTCAGCCTGGCCGCCCTGGAGGCAGGCCCCGTACGGATGGACGTCGACCGGCACGTCGTCACCGTCTCCGGCGGAAAGGTCGATCTGCCGCTGAAGGAGTTCGACCTGCTGGAGATGCTGCTGCGCAACGCGGGCCGCGTGCTGACGCGGATGCAGCTGATCGACAGGGTCTGGGGCGCGGACTACGTCGGCGACACCAAGACCCTCGACGTCCACGTCAAGCGCCTCCGCGCCAAGATCGAACCGGACCCGGGGGCTCCCCGCTTCCTGGTGACGGTGCGGGGCCTGGGCTACAAGTTCGAGCCGTAAACAACAAACTGAGGGCCCCGCTCGTACGGACTGTACGAGCGGGGCCCCGCTGTCATGTCTCAGTGCCCGGCGCCGTGGCTCCCCGACGCCGACGACGAGTCCTGGCCGTCCTCCTGCGCGCTCTGGGCGCCTGCCTCGTCCTCGTCCTCACCCTCGGCCTCATCCGCGTCCGCGCCCGGTGAGGCGGATCCGGACGCCTCGCCTGAGGGCGACTCCGAGGGCGAGCCGGAAGGCGAACCGGAGGGCGCGCTCGGCGACGGCTGCACAGTCGGACCGTACTTCTCGTAGTCCCCGGTCGCCGGCACCACCGTCGCCCGCAGGCGCACCGTGCCCGTGCGGCTCAGATCGAAGGAGACAGGCTGCGCGTTGCCGGGCTTGACGGCCGAGCTGCTGCTCTCGGGCAGTTCGGCCGAGGCGTTGCCCTTGCCGCCCAGGGCCAGCGAACCGCCGGCGGGCACGGTCAGCGTCCTCTCGCCCTTTGCCGGGCTGAGCTTCACACGCGCACCCGCACCCTTGACGGTGACGGACTTCAACGTCTCGTCCTCGCTGCCGTCGTTGAAGATGCGGGCCGTCACCGCGGACGGGCCCGAACCGGCCTCAGGAGTGACGACGTTGACGTTCTGGATCTTGACGTCGCCGACGGAGGTCGCGGCATTGTCCGGCTTGATCTCCAGCGTCTCGGCGTCGGTCCCCGCGGCACAGGCGGACAGGGTGGCGACGGCGAGCGCGAGGGCGGTGGCGGCAAGGGTGCCGCGTCGAATGCTGCTGCTCACGGCGGCGGCAACTCCTGGGCGAGTTCTGGCGGCCGGACTACGAGCCGGTCGCGGACGGACAGGCGCCCGCCGGGGGCGGGCACCTCATGCAGACGTCGGGTCGTGAGACGTCGATCTCTGGCGGGCTCAGGTTACCGAGCCTCTTGCGGCGCCCCGCACCCGACCCTCCTGGCGGGTGCCGCGCGGACCCGTACGCGTACGCGGGCCGGGGCGCAGGAGCGGTCGCGGGAGGCGCTGTGGGAGGCCCGCTGGACATCTCCGCGCAGCCGTTTCCCCGTAAAGAATGCGAACGGCTTGTGAATTGATCAGCGGAACTGCTGATCAATTCTTGAGAAAGTCCATGAAGAGCCGAAGAGGGCCGAACGGGCGACGACTTACAGTCGGACAAAACGGACGGTGGACTCTTTCTGAAGCATCTTCTTCGCTCGTGTCCGTTGTGTTTCAGTCCGCGTACAGAAGTGCCCCGACCTGCGAATACCTGTCCGCCGCCGCTGTCCGCAGCACGTAACGGGGCCCCTTGTCAAGCCCCGAGATGCGGTCTGACCTGCGAAAACGCCATTCAGAAGAGCCCGATTCCGTGTTACTCTGGATAGTCACGGAAGGGGTACCTGACACATGACGTTCAAGGTTGGCGACACCGTGGTCTATCCCCATCACGGGGCCGCGCTGATCGAGGCTATCGAAACTCGCCAGATCAAAGGCGTGGACAAGACCTACTTGGTTCTGAAGGTTGCGCAGGGCGACCTGACGGTTCGTGTGCCGGCGGACAATGCGGAGTTCGTAGGCGTACGCGATGTTGTCGGTTCGGACGGGCTGGACAAGGTCTTCGAGGTGCTCCGCGCACCGTATGCCGAAGAGCCGACCAACTGGTCCCGGCGCTACAAGGCAAATCTCGAGAAGCTCGCGTCCGGCGACGTGATCAAGGTGGCGGAGGTCGTCCGCGACCTGTGGCGCCGTGAGCGTGAGCGCGGGCTCTCCGCCGGAGAGAAGAGGATGCTCGCCAAGGCCCGCCAGATCCTGGTGAGCGAGCTCGCCCTCGCGGAGAACACGAACGAAGACAAGGCCGAGGCCCTGCTTGACGAGGTCCTCGCGTCCTGACCGCGCGAATGTCACGTCGGCCACGCCCGTAGCGCGCAAGGGCGAGGGCAGTCGGGCAGTCGTCGAGCAGCAGAGCAAGCCAGTACCGCAGTAGTAGAGCAAGGCTGTGCCGCAGTGCCCGAGTGACATGGATTTCGTCGCCGGGCGCTGCGGCATGTCTACGGCGGGAAGGCAGCTCTCGGCAGCGTTCAGTAACCTCTTCACTGCCCGCCGCGCTGCACTTCCCACGGCTGCTGAAGCGTGTCGGGCCCGGGCAGCTGCCTCGACCGGAGTCACGGAAGGGCCGGTCAAGGCTTCGCGCCCGGGCACTCCCCCAACCTACGGCCGGGGGTACTCCCAGGCCATACCCACCCCGGCCGAGGACACAAACCTGAACGTGGAACCGATGTCAATTCAATCCGCAGGCGAGTCGCGTTCCGGTCCTGCCGGACCGTCGCAGCAGCAGACTCAGGACGTACGGACAGAGCCCGACGAGGCTCTCCGTCCCGGGCACCGCACCGCCGTGGTCATTCCCGCCGCCGGCCGCGGAATCCGCCTCGGACCCGGCGCGCCCAAGGCGCTGCGCACACTGAGCGGTACCCCGATGCTGGTGCATGCCGTACGGGCGATGACCCGGGCGCGCGCCGTCTCCCTCGTCGTCGTGGTGGCTCCGCCGGACGGCGCCGACGAGGTGCGGCACCTGCTCGACGAGCACATCCTGCCGGAGGTCGTGGTCGTCCCCGGCGGCGAGACCCGCCAGGACTCCGTACGCCTGGGCCTCGCAGCACTTCCCGACGACGTCGACGCGGTGCTGGTGCACGACGCCGCGCGTCCCCTTGTGCCGGTCGACACCGTGGACGCGGTGGCTGCGGCCGTACGGGACGGGGCGCCTGCTGTCGTGCCGGCACTGCCGGTGCCGGACACCGTCAAGGAGGTCGAGCCCCGTACGGACGGCGGACCCGAGCCGGTGACGGGCACCCCGGAGCGGTCCCGGCTGCGGGCCGTGCAGACCCCGCAGGGCTTCACGCTGAAGGTGCTCGCCGCGGCGCACGCACAAGTGGCCCGCGAGGGTGACGGCGTGACGGACGATGCGGGCATGGTCGAGCGGATGGGCGTCGAGGTGGTGGTCGTCCCCGGGCACGAGGAAGCCTTCAAGGTGACGCGGCCCCTCGACCTGGTCCTGGCCGAGGCCGTGCTCGCGAGGAGGCGTGTCACCGATGGCTTCTGAGTTCCTGCGTCATGCGCTGCCGCTGGTCGGCATCGGCACGGACGTGCACGCCTTCGAGGAGGGGCGCGAGCTGTGGTGCGCCGGACTGCTCTGGGAAGGCGAGCGCTATGGTCTCGCCGGTCACTCCGACGGCGATGTCGCCGCGCATGCCGCCTGCGACGCCCTCTTCTCCGCAGCCGGGCTCGGCGACCTCGGCGCCCACTTCGGCACCGGCCGCCCCGAGTGGTCCGGCGCCTCCGGGGTGGCCTTGCTGACCGAGGCGGCGCGGATCGTACGGGCTGGGGGTTTCTCCGTGGGCAATGTCGCGATCCAGGTGATCGGCGTGCGTCCCAAGGTGGGCAAGCGCCGCGCGGAGGCGCAGCTCGCGCTGTCGGACGCGGTGGGTGCGCCGGTCTCGGTCTCCGGGACGACGACCGACGGGCTGGGCCTGACCGGCCGCGGCGAGGGACTGGCGGCCATGGCGACGGCCTTGGTGGTGCCGGGTCAACAGCCTGCCCGGTGACGTCGTTCGGGTGATTGCCGCGCGGGCGTGGAACACCGTGGCCTGTACGGGTGTTGGGAGGTTCGAGACGTCCGAGCGGACGTCGATCCGTCCCAGCGAGAGAAGGCAACAGCCG
>DATMEI010000376.1:0-6097 GCA_035556995.1 Streptomyces sp. | reverse complement strand
TCACCGACCTGCAGGTCGGGCAGGTATTCGCAGCACACTTCCTTGGCCACGCCGCCGAAGTCGACGGTGGCCATGCGGGTGCCGTCCCGCTCCTCGATGTCCAGCACCTTGCCGGGTACCGCCAGGCACATGGTCTGCTCCTCGCTGTGCGTCGTCTCAGGGGGTTGCCGTCGCGTGGCCGAGGTCCGGCACGCTCTCGCCGCGCTGCTCCGGCTGGGGCCGCCGGGCCGGAGCCGGCCGGTCCGCGCCGTCCGGCAGGTCCTGCCGTGCCGCGATCATCAACTGGCCCAGGGCCAGGCCCCCGTCGTTGGGCGGGACGAGGCGATGCCGCAGCACGGTGAAGCCGTCACCGCTCAGCGCGCGTGCGCAGGCACCGGAGAGCAGGGAGTTGGCGAACACGCCGCCGCTGAGCGCGACCGTCTCCAGCCCGTGCCGGGTCCGTGCGGCTCCGCAGATCCGCCGTACGAGTCCGGTCACGGCCCGGTGGAACCGTGCGGCGATCAACTCGGCGGGCACGCCGTCCCGTACGTCGGCGGCGATCCTCGCGAGCATGGGGGCCGGATCGCCGGTCAACGCGCCCTGCGCTGTGGAGCGCACCGCGAACTCGTAGCCGCAGACGTCCTGTTCGTCGTGGCAGCCGGCTGCTGCCGCTTCGAGCTCCATGGCGGCCTGTGCCTCGTATCCGGCGTGGTGGCACACTCCCGCGAGCGAGGAGACGGCGTCGAACAGCCGCCCCATGCTGGTGGTGGGCACACAGCCGACTCCGCGTTCCAACTGGACGGCGAGCGCCTTCAGTTCGGGTTCGGGGCAGGCCACGGTGCAGGGCAGCCCCGCCGCCCACTGAAGACCCGCCGCATGCAGATGAGCCAGTGCCATCCGGTAAGGGCGGCGTACGGCCGCGTCGCCGCCGGGCAGCGGGGCCGGGCTCAGATGCGCGAAGCGCCGGTAGCCGTCGTAGTCGGCGAGCAGGAACTCCCCGCCCCATACGGCGCCGTCGTCACCGTAACCCGTGCCGTCGAAGGCGACGCCGATGACCGGCCGGCTGCCGTCCAGGCCGTGTTCGGCCATGACGGAGGCGATGTGCGCGTGGTGGTGCTGTACGCGCCGCAGCGGCCGGGTGCCGGCATTGCGCACGGCCCAGCCCAGCGAGCGGTAGCCGGGGTGACGGTCGGCGGCGAACAACTCGGGGCGTACGCCGGTGATCCCTTCCAGCTGCCGTTCGGCCGCGTCGAAGGCCGTCAGGGTCGCCAGGTCGTCCATGTCGCCGATGTGCGCGGAGAGCCAGGCGTGCCGTCCTTCGCCGACGCAGAAGGTGTTCTTCAGGTCGCCGCCCACGGCAAGAGCGGCGGTGACCGGCCGTGGCAGTTCGACGGGGAAGGGCGCATAGCCGCGTGAGCGCCGTACGGGAAGCTGCTCGCCGTCGGCAACCCGCACCACCGAGTCGTCGCAGGGCACTTGGATGGGCCTGTCGTGTGCGAGCCACGCGTCCGCGAGAGGGGCGAGCCTGGCAAGGGCCTCGTCGTCCTCTGTGACGATCGGTTCACCGCCGAGGTTGCCGCTGGTCATCACGAGCAGCCGCGGCCCGTGTGGGTCGCCGGGCAGTCCGAACAGCAGGTGGTGCAGCGGCGTGTAGGGCAGCATGATTCCCAAGTCGGCGCTGCCGGGGGCCACTTCGGCGGCCACGGCCGGCTGCGGCGCCATCGGCCCGGCGCCCGTACGCCTGCGCAGGAGCACGATGGGCCGTCGCCGGCCGGTGAGCAGTTCACGCGCGACGGCGTCGAGGTGTACGAGGCGTCCGGCGTCCTCGATGTCCCGGCACATCAGCGCGAAGGGCTTGTCGCCGCGCGCCTTGCGCTGCCGCAGCAGACGGACGCTGCGGGCGTTGCCCGCGTCGCAGGCGAGGTGGTAGCCGCCCAGTCCCTTTACGGCGACGATCGCGCCTGAGGCGAGCAACTGACGGGCGGCGGCCAGCGGTTCGGCGTCTCCCGTGCCGGAAGCCGTGGTCGCGCCGGGCATGTGCAGCCGCAGCCGTGGGCCGCAGTCGTGACAGGCGACCGGCTGTGCGTGGAAGCGGCGGTCACCCGGGTCGCCGTACTCCTGCGCGCACCGGGAGCACATCGGGAACCCGGCCATGGTCGTGTGCTCACGGTCGTAGGGCAGTCCCTTCACGATCGTGAACCGTGGACCGCAGTGCGTGCACGTGATGAAGGGGTGCCGGTAGCGCCGGTCGGCCGGGTCGCGCATCTCGGCCAGGCAGTCGGCGCATGTCGCCGTGTCGGGGGCAACGAGGGTGCGGGCGGTGGCGCTGCCCGTACGGGATGCCGTGATGCTGAAGCCGCTGTCCCCTGCCGGAGCCATCGGCTCGTGTGTCACCGACTGGACCACCGCCAGCGGGGGCGCCTCGGCGCTGATACGTCCGCAGAAGTCGCCGAGTGCTTCCGGCTCGCCCTCGACCTCGGCGATGACGCCGTCCCCGGTGTTGGCGACATGCCCCGAGAGCCCGAGTTCCCCGGCGAGCGCGTAGACGAACGGCCGGAAGCCGACGCCCTGGACCACACCGCGCACGGTGACCCGGCGGCGCTGTGGTCCGGCGGTGACGGTGACCGTGTTCTGCTGCGCGTTCACGGGTGGCTGCGGACCGGCACATCGGAGGTGTGCGCGTGGGCATGCGTGTCGCCGTGCGGAACATGCACGTGAGCATGGGTGTGGGCCTGCGCGACACGAGCGTGGGTGTGGGCCTGCGCTACGCCGGTACGTGCCATCACCGGCTGGTGCACCTCGGCCCCCTCGGCGGCGGCCGTCGCCCGCTCCAGCAGAAGCCCGACGCCTTCCCCCCGCCGCGCGGAGGTGAGGACCACCTCGACACCCGGATTCACCTGGCGGACGTTGGCCCGGAACGCGTCCTCGTCGAATCCGACGGCCTCGGCGATGTCGTCCTTCGTCACCACCACCAGCTGCGCCAGCCCGAACGCGGTGGGGTACTTCAGCGGCTTGTCCTCGCCCTCCGTGACCGAGGCGAGCACCACGCGCAGCGACTCCCCCAGGTCGTAGGAGGCCGGGCAGACGAGGTTGCCGACGTTCTCCACGAACAGCAGCCGGACACCGTCAGGCAGCCAGTCCTCCAGATGTGCCCGGAGCATCCCGGCTTCCAGATGGCAAAGACCGTCGGTGAGTACCTGCTTGACCGGGACGCCCGCCCGGGCGAGACGCTGCGCGTCGTGTTCGGTGGCGAGGTCCGCGGTCAGCGCGGCGACCGGCACGCCGCGGGCGGCGGCGAGGGTCAACTCCGCCTCCAGCAGTTCCGTCTTGCCGCTGCCGGGGCTGGAGAGCAGATTGACGACGACTGTGCCGCGGGCGGCCAGCTCCGCTCGTAGCGTTCCGGCACACTCGTCGTTCTTGGCGAGCACCGCCTGCTGCAGATCGACGACACGGCACATGGTTCTCAGCTCTCCTCAGGGGCGTGTGCGGATACGGGGTGGGTGCCGGATACGGGCCGGGTGGCGCCGGCGTGGTTGCTGCCGGCCCACCGGACGCCGATGACCTGCAGTTCGCGTCCCGCCAGCAGTTCGGCCGTCCCGCCCTCGCACTGGGGGCAGCACAGTTGCGGGGGCATACCGGTCGCCCACTCCGCGCCGCAGGGCGCGCAACGGGCGCGCCCCGGCACGTGTTCGACGAGTAGTTCTGCGCCGTCGAGGGCGGTCCCGGCGCAGGCGAGCGAGAAGCAGAAGTGCAGTGAGTCGGGTACCACACCGGCGAGTTCGCCGAGCCGGAGCCGTACGGCGGAGACAGTGCAGGACCCGTCCGTGCCGGTGGCTTCCGTCACCTGTTCCACCATCGCCACGGCGATGGACATCTCATGCATCCGGGGTCCCTCCGCTCGCGGTTCATTACAGAGCGGGCCCCTCGGGGCGCTTCCCTGACACGCCGCCCCCGGGGGCAAGGTGGTCCGTTCGGCTCACCTGCCCCGGCGCGCTGCCATTGTGGCTTATTTACCTATATGCCAGATTTGCTGGCAATGCTCTGACAGCTGTCTGCGCCGGTCGGCGACCGGCCGCGGAAGGGACCGGTCCCATGGACGACGAGGCGTCAGCAAAGGGATTCGACGAGATCCATATTCTGTGGACCTCGGAAGGCATGAGCTGCGACGGCGACACGGTTTCGGTGACGGCAGCCTCGCTGCCCAGCCTTGAGGACGTACTCCTGGGCTCCGTCCCGGGCCTTCCCAAGGTGCATCTGCACAACAAGGTGCTGGCCTACGAGAACGGCGACGAGTTCGTCGAGGCCTTCCGCAAGGGAGCGCGCGGGGAGCTCGGCCCCTTCATTCTCGTCGTCGAGGGTTCCATCCCGAACGAGAACATCAACGGCGACGGCTACTGGACGTCCATGGGCAACGACCCGGACACCGGTGAACCCGTCACCCTCAACACCTGGCTCGACCGGCTGGCTCCGCACGCCTGGGCAGTCGTCGCCATCGGGACCTGCGCCACGTACGGCGGCATCCACGCGATGGCCGGCAACCCGACCGGATGCATGGGGCTCGCGGACTACCTCGGATGGGACTACCGCTCCGCCGGCGGCATGCCGATCGTCAACGTGCCCGGCTGCCCCGTACAGCCCGACAACTTCACGGAGACCCTGCTGTGGGTCCTGCACCAGGCCGCCGGGCTGGCGCCGACCATCCCCCTCGATGAGAACCTGCGGCCCACCTGGCTGTTCGGCAAGACCGTGCACGAGGGCTGCGACCGCGGCTCGTACTACGAGCAGGGCGACTTCGCCAAGGACTACAACTCCCCCAAGTGCCTTGTGAAGGTCGGCTGCTGGGGCCCGGTCGTCAACTGCAACGTCACCAAGCGCGGCTGGATGGACGGCATCGGCGGCTGTCCCAACGTGGGCGGCATCTGCATCGGCTGCACGATGCCCGGATTCCCCGACAAGTTCATGCCCTTCATGGACGAGCCTCCCGGCGGCACTCTCTCCTCGTCCCTGATGAGCCTGTACGGCCCCTTCATCCGCAGCATGCGCTCGATCACCAACCGGTCCGCCAACCGGGAACCCAAGTGGCGGCACAACGAAGCCGCGCTGACCTCCGGCTACCAGCGGCGCTGGACCGGCCGCAAGTAACACGCGAAGCGATCTGCGAGAGGAACGAGAAGTGGCGACCGCTCAGGACACAGCCAAGGAGTCCGGCCCGGGACAGCGCGAGCTGACCGAAGTGGCCTTCGACCCGATCACACGGATCATCGGCAACCTCGGTATCTACACGAAGATCAACTTTCCGGGCCGTGAGGTCGTCGAGTGCCGCAGCACCTCGTCCGTCTTCCGCGGCTACAGCGTGTTCATGAAGGGCAAGGACCCTCGGGACTCGCACTTCATCACCAGCCGCATCTGCGGCATCTGCGGCGACAACCACGCCACTTGCTCCGTCTACGCCCAGAACATGGCGTACGGCGTGAAGCCGCCGCCGCTGGCCGACTGGATCATCAACCTCGGCGAAGCGGCCGAGTTCATGTTCGACCACACGATCTTCCAGGACAACATGGTCTTCGTCGACTACTGCGAACGCATGGTCAAGGAGACCAACCCCGAAGTCCTGGACCGGGCCGAGCGCACCCCCGCGCCCCGCGGCGACCAGCACGGCCACCGGACGATCGCCGACATCATGCGCTCCTTCAACCCGTTCGAGGGCGAGACGTACAAGCAGGCGCTGGTCATGAGCCGGCTGACCCGCGAGATGTGCTGCTTGATGGAGGGTCGCCACGTCCATCCGTCGACGCTCTACCCCGGCGGCGTCGGCACCGTGGCCACACCGCAGCTCTTCACCGACTACCTCGTACGTCTGATGCGCTGCATGGACTTCGTCAAGCGCGCGGTCGCCATGAACGACGACGTCTTCGACTTCTTCTACGAGGCCCTGCCCGGCTACGAGGAGGTCGGCCGCCGCCGCACCATGCTCGGCTGCTGGGGCTGCTTCCAGGACCCCGACGTCGTCGACTACGACTACCGGACGATGAACACGTGGGGGAACGCCATGTTCGTCACCCCCGGCATCATCGTCGACAACGAACTGGTCACCACCGACCTCGTCGACATCAACCTC
>DATMEI010000375.1:0-3237 GCA_035556995.1 Streptomyces sp. | reverse complement strand
TTTCCGACATCGGCATCGGCTTTGGCGGACTGACCGCGCTCGACGGCGTGCGCTTTTCGGTCGAGCCCGGCGAGATCTTTGCCGTGATCGGGCCCAACGGCGCCGGCAAGACCACCTTCTTCAACTGCCTCACCGGTCTGTACGTGCCGACTGAGGGCGAAGTCGCCTACAAGGGCAAGGTGTTGCCGCACCGCTCGCACCTGGTCACCCAGGCCGGAATCGCCCGCACCTTCCAGAACATCCGGCTCTTCGCGAACATGACGGTCCTCGAGAACGTCCTCGTGGGCCGCCACACCCGCACCAGGGAAGGCCTGTTCTCGGCACTCCTGCGAGGCCCCGGCTTCCGCAAGGCCGAACGGGAATCCGAGGAACGCGCCATGGAACTCCTGGAGTTCACCGGCCTCGCGGCCAAGCGCGAACATCTCGCTCGCAACCTCCCCTACGGCGAACAGCGCAAGCTGGAGATCGCCCGCGCCCTGGCCAGCGACCCAGGACTGCTGCTGCTCGACGAGCCGACCGCCGGCATGACAGCGGGAGAGACCAGCGCGACCCGCGAACTCGTCCTCTCCGTACGGGAAAAGGGCACAGCCGTCCTCGTCATCGAGCACGACATGCGCTTCATCTTCAACCTCTGCGACCGCGTCGCAGTCCTGGTCCAGGGCGAGAAACTCGTCGAAGGCTCGCCGGAGCTGGTGCAGGGCGACGAACGCGTCGTCGCCGCCTACCTCGGCACACCCTTCGAAGGAGAGCCCGGCGAAGCAGAAGCCGAAGAAGTACGCCAAGCCGAAGCAGCACGGAGCGGCGACGAAAGCCAGAAGGGAGGGCAGGCCTGATGCCACTGCTCGAAGTCGAAGACCTCCGCGTCGCCTACGGCAAGATCGAAGCCGTCAAGGGCATCTCCTTCACCGTCGAAGCCGGCCAAGTGGTCACCCTGATCGGCACCAACGGCGCCGGCAAGACCACCACCCTGCGCACCCTGTCCGGGCTGCTCAAACCCCTCGCCGGTAAGATCACCTTCGACGGCGAGGTGATCAACGACATGGGCGCGCACAAGATCGTCGCCAAGGGACTCGCACACTCCCCCGAAGGACGGCGCATCTTCCCCCGCCTCACCATCACCGAGAACCTCCAGCTCGGCGCCTTCCTCCGCAAGGACGCCGCCGGCATCCAGGCGGACATCGAGAGGGCCTACACCCTCTTCCCCATCCTCGGAGAACGCCGCGGCCAGGCCGCCGGCACCCTCTCCGGCGGCGAACAGCAGATGCTCGCCATGGGCCGTGCCCTGATGTCACGCCCCAAGCTCCTCATGCTGGACGAGCCCTCCATGGGCCTCTCCCCGATCATGATGCAGAAGATCATGGAGACCATCACGGAGCTCAAATCAGAGGGCACGACGATCCTGCTCGTCGAGCAGAACGCCCAGGCCGCCCTCTCCCTGGCCGACCACGGCCACGTCATGGAGATCGGCACCATCGCCCTGTCGGGCACCGGCCAAGAGCTGATGCACGACGAATCGGTACGCAAGGCGTACCTCGGCGAGGACTGACCGGCCGAACAGAAAACGCGAGTGGGCCCGCCCCGATGTGCCGGGGCGGGCCCACTCGCGCATCACCGACTGCGCCTACTGCTGCTTCTTCTCCTCGGCATCCGCGATCACAGCCTCCGCAACCTGCTGCATCGACAACCGCCGGTCCATCGACGTCTTCTGTATCCACCGGAACGCGGCCGGCTCCGTCAGCCCGTACTGCGTCTGCAGCACACTCTTCGCCCGGTCCACCAGCTTCCGCGTCTCCAGCCGCTGCGAGAGATCCGCGACCTCTTTCTCCAGCGCCCGCAACTGCGTGAACCGGGACACCGCCATCTCGATGGCAGGCACCACATCGGTCTTGCTGAACGGCTTCACCAGATACGCCATCGCGCCCGCATCCCGCGCGCGCTCCACCAGCTCACGCTGCGAGAAAGCGGTAAGCATCAACACCGGCGCGATGCTCTCCTCCGCGACCTTCTCCGCAGCCGAGATGCCGTCCAGCACGGGCATCTTCACATCGAAGATGCACAGATCCGGTCGGTGCTCACGCGTCAGATCCACCGCACTCTGCCCGTCCCCGGCCTCACCGACGACGGAGTAGCCCTCCTCCTCCAGCATCTCCTTGAGATCCATACGGATCAGCGCCTCGTCCTCGGCGATCACGACGCGCGTGGTCAGCGGAGGCACGTGCGCGCTCTCGGTGTCGGCGACGGGCTCGGCGCCGGAGGTGTCGGAATTGTTGGGCTCGGGGATGTCCGCGGTGCTCACTGGGCTCCTCGTTTCCGCACAGGTGGGAGGTACGAGCGTACCGGGGTCCTGTATGGTGGTCGCACAGCAGGTGGTCCTGAACCTTTGATTGCTGTTTGCCCCGGTAGACCAACGGCAGAGTCGATGGATTCAAAACCCATACAGTGTCGGTTCGAATCCGACCCGGGGCACCTCACCTCTGATTCCAAAATCCCAGGCGAAATCGCGAATCCTCACTCGCACGAGGAATTCCTCCTCGGTTTTCGCTACGTCGCACACAGACTCGCCAAGCTCGCGAGCATGCGCGAAGTCACAGTACGTAAACAGGCTCTCGCTCCTCCCGAGCCGGCGTCGCGGCCTCAATTCGGTGAGCAGGCAGACCGGCGTCTCCCCCGCGCGTCCGTGGCGTAGATGGACGCGCGCATCGGGCCCAAGTGCTGAGCTCAGGCGGTCACTTACCGCGGTGCACCTCGCTGTGGCGTACGGCAGGATTACCCGCATGTCCATACTGACGCGCGCCGAAGCGCAGACGCGAGCCCAGCTCATCGATGTGGAGCGGTATGTCATCGACCTCGATCTGACCCGCGGCGAGGAGGTGTTCGCCTCGACGACGACAGTGCGGTTCTCCGTGAAGGAGGGCCACGAAGGCCGGGACGGGGCGGCGACGTTCGTGGAGTTGCGGCCGCGTGAGCTGTTGCGGGCGGAGTTGGACGGGGTGGTGCTGGAGCCGGCTGCGTTCGAGGACGGCCGGTTGTGGCTGCGGGATATGGCGGTGGGGGCGCATGAGTTGCGTGTCGTGGCGCGGATGCCGTATTCGCGGGTCGGTGAGGGGATGCACCGTTTCACTGATCCCGCTGACGGACGTGTGTATTTGTACTCGATGTGTTTCCTGGCGAATGCGCCGCTGGTGTTCGCCTGTTTCGACCAGCCCGATTTGAAGGCGGTCTTCGAGGTGGCGGTGA
>DATMEI010000374.1:0-17954 GCA_035556995.1 Streptomyces sp. | reverse complement strand
GAGGACCCGGTCGCCGTGCTCTCCGACCTCGAGTTGCTGCTGCGGCTGACCGAGCCGGCGCGGTCGGCCACGGCACTCTTCGCGTACGTCGAGCCGTCCGTACGCCGCGTCCTGCTCGCCGGTGCGGGCCACTGCCCGCCGCTGATCGTCGGCGAGCACCGCACGGAGTATGTGGAGACGACGCTGTCCGCGCCGCTGGGCATGCTCGCGTGCTGGGAGGCGCCGAGCGTCGAGCTGACCTTGTACGAGGGGGAGACGCTGCTCCTCTACAGCGACGGGCTGCTGCACCGCACCGGCGAGGAGATGGACCGCGCCTTCGCCCGGCTGCACGCCGCTGCGACCTGCGCGCCGCCCGTCGTACGGGCCGACCCCGACGCACTCGT
The DNA here is from genome assembly GCA_035556995.1 of Streptomyces sp. GTDB lineage: Bacteria > Actinomycetota > Actinomycetes > Streptomycetales > Streptomycetaceae > Streptomyces. Next base: position 17,571 of record DATMEI010000374.1, on the reverse strand, counting down.
CGACCATGTGCTCCGCACTGCGCTGCCGGAAGGCGACGCCGGGCAGCAGGGCAGCTGCGAAGACGTCGTGCTGCTGGCCGCCCGGTTCTGAGGTGCCCGGCGCTTTCGCGCGCCCGTACGTCCCCGTACGTCCGTACGTCCGGTATGCCTGCCCGTCCCATCCGCCCCCGTCCGGCCCGTCCGGTCTGCCGCATCCCGCGATCCCTGCCTTGCGAGCGCGGGGCGGGCCCTCCATGACCAGCTTCCGCGGGCCCCTGGGCGCCCATACGATGGACAGCGGTCGAACACCAGGAGGAGGCAGACGTGGCGGACCCCGCTGACGAGCAGCCGATCAAGCAGCGAAAGAACGGCCTCTACCCGGCCGTCTCGGACGAGCTGGCCGAGAACATGAAGACCGGCTGGTCCGACACCGAGCTGCGCGGGCTGGAGCCCGTCGCCCAGGCCGGGCACACCGCGGACCGGCGAGCACGCCTCTCCGCCCGCTTCCCCGGCGAACGCCTGGTGATCCCGGCGGGCAATCTCAAGACCCGCTCCAACGACACCGAGTACAGCTTCCGGGCGTCCGTCGAGTACGCCTACCTCACCGGTGACCAGACGCAGGACGGCGTACTCGTCATGGAGCCGGACCCCACAGGTGACGGCCACGAGGCCACGCTCCATCTGCTCCCGCGCTCCGACCGGGACAACGGCGAGTTCTGGCTGGACGGTCAGGGCGAGCTGTGGGTCGGGCGCCGGCACAGCCTCAACGAGGCGCAGCAGCTGTACGGAGTGCGCTGCGCGGACGTCCGTACAGTCGCCGATGAACTGCGTGCAGCCACCGGCCCGGTGCGTGTGGTGCGCGGCTACGACGCAGCTGTCGAGCGCGCCCTCAGTGACAAGGTCACCGCCGAGCACGACACGGAGTTGCAGGTCTTCCTCTCCGAAATGCGGCTGGTCAAGGACGAGTTCGAGATCGGCGAGCTGGCCAAGGCGTGCGAGTCGACCGTGCGCGGGTTCGAGGACGTCGTCAGGACGCTGGAGAAGGCCGAGGCCACCTCGGAGCGTTACATCGAAGGCACGTTCTTCCTGCGCGCCCGCGTCGAAGGCAACGACATCGGCTACGGCTCGATCTGCGCCGCCGGCCCGCACGCCACCACGCTGCACTGGGTGCGCAACGACGGCGCCGTCCGCTCCGGCGAACTGCTCCTGCTGGACGCGGGCGTGGAGACGCACAGCCTCTACACCGCCGACGTCACCCGCACGCTGCCGGTCAACGGCCGCTTCACAGACCTGCAGCGGAAGATCTACGACGCCGTGCACGAGGCGCAGGAAGCAGGCATCGCGGCGGTCAAGCCGGGCGCCAAGTACCTCGATTTCCACCACGCCGCGCAGCGCGTGCTCGCCACCAGGCTCGTGGAGTGGGGGCTGCTGGACGGCCCGGTCGAGCGGGTCCTGGAGCTGGGCCTCCAGCGGCGCTGGACACTGCACGGGACAGGCCACATGCTGGGCTTGGATGTGCACGACTGTGCGACCGCCCGCCGCGAGAGCTACGCCGAAGGCACCCTCGAGCCGGGCATGTGTCTGACCGTAGAGCCCGGGCTCTACTTCCAGCCCGACGATCTGATGGTCCCCGACGAGTACCGCGGCATCGGCGTACGCATCGAGGACGACATCCTGGTGACGGCGGACGGCAACCGGAATCTCTCGTCCGGTCTGCCCCGCGGCAGCACCGACGTCGAGGCGTGGATGGCGGCGCTGCGGAACTGAATCAGGGCGCATGCGTTCCGGTACATCCGGTTCCGGGCCTACTTTCATTACATCGCCGTCCGGATTCGGCGACATTGCATAATCTTGCGGATGTCCGGCATGCCCGTCCCGGCGAAGGAAGAGAGCACACGTTGGTCACGCTTCGGTTCCAGCCCGGCCTGCTGGCGGCGCTGCCCTTCGTGGCCATGGGCGTCGTCGTACTGGTCGACCTGATCGCGGGTCCCGGCATCGGTTTTCTGCCGATGATGGCGCTGGGGCCCGCGTTCGCCGGACTGATCGGAAACGTACGGCGCAGCGCGGCGATCGGGGCGGTCGCGCTCGTACTGTCCCTGGGACTGAGCGTCTACAACGAGCAACTGGGCGAGCGCCGCGGCTATACGACGTTGATCTCGGTCGCCGGAGTCGCGGTCGCGGGAGTGGCCGCGACCATGATGCGGAAGCGGCGCGAAGCCGAACTGGCCAGCGTGCGTTCCATCGCGGAGGCCGCGCAGCGCGTGCTGCTGCGGCCAGTGCCCCGCAGTGCAGGACATCTGCGGGCCGCCGTCTCCTACACCTCCGCGATGGCCGACGCACGCATCGGCGGTGACCTGTACGAGGTGGTGCTGACCTCACCGACCGGGGTGCGGATCATCGTCGGGGACGTGCAGGGCAAGGGCCTGGAGGCGGTGGAGACGGCAGCGGTCGTGGTGGGCGCGTTCCGGGAGGCCGCCTACGACGAACCCGATCTGATGGCGGTCGGCAAGCGGCTGGAGCGCGCGCTGTCCAGACACCTGAGCGGCGAGAAGTTCGTGACGGCGGTACTTGCCGAGGTGCGTGAACGGGATGGCGCCACGCTTCTCAACTTCGGCCATCCGGCACCGCTGATGATCAGACCGGACGGCTCCGTGGACTTCGCGGAGCCCCCCGAGCGCGCCATGCCGCTGGGGCTGGACCTGGAGGACGGGCCCGCCCCCGAGCCGCACTCGGTGCCGTTCGCCCCCGGTGACCAGCTGCTCTTCTACACCGACGGCGTCAGCGAAGCCCGCGACAGTTCGAACCGCTTCTACCCGCTCGACGAACGTGGCGACCTCTTCAAGGAGCCCGACCCCGACGCGGCGCTGGCAGCCGTACGCCACGACCTCGCGGATCATGTGGGTGCCCCGCCGCACGACGACGCGGCCATGCTGCTGTTGCGCTACCGCGAGCAGTGACCGGCGCCCCCGGCGCGGGCGCACTGCCGGAACGTTCAGCCTGCCGCGAGCAGCGGACTGCCCCCGGCCTCCGGCTTCTTCGTACTTCCGGAACCGGAACCTCCCCCGTCGTACTGCCACTTGAGCGTCTTGTCGAAGGTGACGACGGCTCCCCCGTGTCCCGGCCGGTTCCCGACGTGTACGTGATCGGCGAGGGACTCGATCAGGATCAGCCCGCGTCCGCCCTCCGCGTCGAGGGGCCGGCTGCGGCTGCGTGAACGGGCGGCGGCCCTGAAACCGGGACCGGAGTCGGCGACCTCGATACGGCACTGGTCGCCTTCGAGGTACGCGGTCACGCAGTACGCCTCGGAGTCATCGCCGGTGCCGTGCTCCACCGCGTTCGCGCACGCCTCGGACAGCGCGATCGACAGTTCGTACGAGATCTCGCTGTCCACCCCCGCGCTGTCCATGGCGTTGAGCAGCAGCCGCCGGGCGAGCGGCACGCTGGCAGCTTCTCGCCTCAACTGGAGACACCACCACATGCTCATGCTCAACCTCCACAGGCCGGGGCTCGACGGTCGGCCCCGAGGGACCGCCCCGGCCATGGGCTACGTATTGCCGGGGTGGGCGAGCCGTACGCACGCGAGTCTGCGCATCCCCTCCGTTCGGAGGACGCGCGCGGCAGGCCGTATGCAAGGGGGGACCGGGCATCCTGGGGCGGTCACGGGGAGGGACACAGGGGCGGTACATACCACTTCACAAGGCATGACACGGTGCCGAGTGCACACCATTCGGATGTTTCCACCCCTGGCGTATGCAGGCCGGGCGCCGGTGAGATGATGGCGCGGCCATGACTGCCGGGGCGGACCTCAGACTCCTGCGGACTGCGGTGTTCACCGCGGTCTGTGTGACGTTGTCCGCAGCCGGTCACTCGCTGACAGGCGGGGGGCGCATACCGTTCTGGTCGCTCGGCGTCGCCTGTGCAGTCGTCTTCGTGATCGCGGCGCCACTGGCCGGCCGGGAGCGTTCGCTGCCCGGGATCGCCGCACTGCTCGCGGGCGCACAGATCGCGCTGCACACGCTCTTCTCCTGCGGCGGCACGACATCTGCGGCGGCGACGGCCGCGTCGGCTTCGTCGGTACATGCCGGTGCACACGGAGGCGGTGGCGACGGGCTGCGGAGTCTCGCCGCGCGGCTGCTGTGCGGAGAGCAGTCCGCGGGGAGCATCAGCGAGGCACGGGCCCGACGCGTCATCTCCGACGCCGGGCTGGACGCGGGTCAACTCGGCGGGCACGCGGGCGGGCACGGAGCCGGACATGCGGCCGGACACGAGGCCGCCGGTGCCGCGGTGTCCGCAGCCGACACACCGCTGGAGTGCCTGCGCAGCGCAGCCGACGCCGCGCTCTCCCTGCTCGACGGGCCGATGCTGCTCGCCCACCTCCTGGCCGCACTCGCCCTCGGCTGGCTGCTCCGCCGGGGCGAAGCGGCGCTGTGGCACCTGGTCCGGCTCTCCGCCCGTTCCGCCCGCACCGCTGCCACACATGCACGGGCACTGGGCACGGCACTCGCGTACGTACGGGCCCTGCGCGGCAAGCCACTTCCCCAGGTCCCGGCAGGGATCTGCTTCGAGCACGTACGTGAGCAGCGCAGGCCCCGCTCCGTACTGCTGCACCACTCTGTGCACCGGCGTGGACCGCCGTCGCAGACGCGGCAAGAGAACTTCGCACCCGCACCCGCACTTGCACTCGCGGCCTGACGCACGACGCCAACGACGGAACGACGGCGTGCGCCCTCGCCGCGCACCCGGTCCTGTGCTGTGACGTCCAATCCGCGTTCCGTCCTGTCTTCTTCAGGAGCATCACCATGCAGACAAGTCCGCGTCGTCGTCTCGCTGTCGTCGGCGCCATCGCCGCCACCTCCGTCGTCCTGTGCGCCGGGCCCGCCTTCGCGCACGTCAGCGTCGACCCGGAGGAAGCCGAACAGGGCGGCTACAGCGTCGTGAACTTCAAGGTTCCCAACGAGCGTGACGACGCCGCCACCACCAAGGTCGAGGTCAACCTGCCGACCGACCACCCGCTCGCCTCCGTCATGCCGCAGCCGGTGCCCGGCTGGGACGTCAAGGTCACCAAGTCCAAGCTGGACAAGCCGATCGAGATGCACGGCGAGAAGATCACCGAGGCCGTCACCAAGATCACCTGGACCGGCGGCAAGATCGACACGGGGGAGTTCCAGCAGTTCCCCGTCTCCATGGGGCAGTTGCCCGAGGACGCCGACCAGCTCGTCTTCAAGGCCCTGCAGACGTACGACAACAAGGAGGTCGTGCGCTGGATCGAGGAGCCGAAGGAAGGGCAGCCCGAACCGGAGAGCCCGGCACCGGTGCTGAAGCTGACACCGGCTGCCGCTTCCCATTCCGACGGCAAGGGCGGAGCCGCAGCCGGCACCGAGAAGACCTCCGCGGAGGGCTCGGCGGACGCGAAGGACGGCGGTGAGAGCGGCACGGACAACACCGCTCGCGTCCTCGGCGTCGTCGGAATCCTCGCCGGTGTCGCCGGTGTCGCCTTCGGAGTGCTCGCGGGACGCCGCAGGAGCGCCTGACCGGGGGCAGTTTGTGGGCGCCCGCACACACACGCGTGCGTGGAGCGTGCGGGCGCCCCTCGCCCCGGCAGCGCAGTCAGTTCGCAGTCCGCAGTCGCAGGCCTCGGTCCTCAGTCCTCAGTCCTCAGTCCTCAGTCCTCAGGCCGCGGCCGACAAGCAGAAAGTCAGAAAGCAAGTGCTCTATGCGTAAGACCAGAACATCTCTCACCGCTGTCGCGCTCGTCGCGACGAGCGCGCTCGCTCTGTCGGCGTGCGGCAGCGACTCCGGCGCGAGCGGCGGAGGTTCGGGCGGCCAGGACAAGGCCGTCGCCTCCTCCGAACCGCAGAAGAAGGGCGGAACGGTCCTCGACCAGCCCTTCGAGAAGCCGGATCTGACCCTCACCGACACCCACGGCGAGGAGTACGACCTGATCGAGGAGACGAAGGGCAAGCCGGTGCTGCTGTACTTCGGCTACACGCACTGCCCGGACGTCTGCCCGCTGACGATGAGCAACATCGCCGTCGCCAGATCCAAGCTGACCCCGGAGCAGCAGAAGGACTTGAAGGTCGTCTTCGTCACCTCCGACCCCAAGCGCGACACCCCGAAGGAACTCGGCAGCTGGCTGCGCGGCCAGGACCGCTCCTTCGTCGGACTCACCGGCGACTTCGACACGATCCAGGCAGGTGCACGCACCGTCGGCGTCAGCATCGAACCCTCCTACAAGAAGAAGAACGGCGACGTCGTCTCCACGCACGGCGCTCAACTGCTCGCCTTCTCCCCGAAGGACGACAAGGCGCACGTCCTCTACACGGAGGGCAACACCGCGCCGCAGATCCTGCAGAAGGAACTCCCCGAGATCATCAAGGGAAAGAACCCGTGAGCACCACCCTCCGCACCCGCCGGTCAGCTGCGGCGGCATGCACCGCCGCCGCCCTGCTCGCGCTCTCCGCGTGCAGCTCGGGCCCGGACGGCGGCGCCGATCCGGACGCCTCCCGGCCGCAGTTGACCGTACGGGACGCCTACGTGCCGGAGCCGGTCGACGCCGGGATGGCCGGCGGTTTCGTCACCGTCCGGAACGCCGGTGGCACCGCCGACAAGCTGACGTCGGTCGAAAGCAGCGCCTTCGAGGACGGACAGCTGCACAAGACGGTCGACCAGCAGATGCAGCGCGTGAAGTCGCTGTCCGTACCGGCGAACGGGGAGCTGCGCCTGAGCCGGGGCGGAAAGCACATCATGTTCCTCAAAGCGGAGCGCAAGCCGGTGAAGGGCGAGAAGGTGCCCGTGACGCTCCACTTCGAGAAGTCCGACCCCGTCAAGGTCTCGATGCCGGTCGAGGCGACCAACCACGTACCGGAGAAATGAGGGACTGACTCGTGCTGCTCACCACCCGGCGCACACAGACCGCCGCGCCGCGCACGACGCTCGGCGCACTGCTGCGTCCGCTGTCGACGGCACTGTGCGCGGTGCTGTGCGCGCTGGTGGCCGTGCTCGGCAGTGCCGCTCCGGCCTCGGCCCACGCTGTGCAGACCGGCAGCAGCCCGGCGGAGGGTTCGGTGGTGAGCAGCGCCCCCCGGCAGGTCAAGGTGACCTTCTCCGAGGAGGTCTCCATGTCGGACGGTTCGATCAGGGTGCTCGGACCGGACGGCAAGCGCGTCGACGAGGACAAGGTGCGCGTCGTCAGCGGCGGAGCGGTCGAACGGGCCGTCGGCCTCAAGTCCGATGTCCCCAAGGGCACTTACACCGTCTCCTGGCGGGCCGTTTCGGCCGACAGCCATCCCGTCGCCGGAGCGTTCACCTTCTCCGTGGGCGCACCGTCGGCGACCAAGGCACAGGTCGCGGAGGGAGGCGGGGACTCCGGCACGCGAGTCGTGGATGTGCTGTACCAGTCAGCCCGGTACGCGGCCTACGCGGGCTTCATCCTGCTCGTCGGCGGCGCCGCGTTCGTCCTCGCGTGCTGGCCGCGCGACTCGTCCGTACGTCGCCTCCAACGGCTCGTGGTGACCGGCTGGTTGACGCTCACGGCCGCGACCTTGCTGATGTTGCTGCTGCGCAACTCCTATGTGGGAGCAGGGGAGTTGAGCGAGGTCTTCGACCTCGGCGGACTGAAGACGATATTGGAGACGAAGCCGGGCGCCGCACTCGCGTCCCGGCTGCTGCTGCTCGGGACGTCGGCAGTGATCATCGCGGTGCTGTTCGGCTCGTACGCCCGGCGCCCGGACGAGCCGGAGACGTCGAACGCGCCGGAGAAGCCGGACGTGCCGGAGGAGTCGGACGTACCGGAGGAGTCGGACGAGGGACGTGACGTCACCGTCGGGCTCTGCCTCGGCGGCGGTGTCGTCGCAGTGGGACTGGCGGCGACCTGGGCCATGGCGGAGCACGCCTCCACAGGCGTGCAGGCTGAACTGGCAATGCCCGTCGACGTGGTTCACCTGCTGGCGGTGGCCGCGTGGCTGGGTGGCCTGGCTGCCCTGCTGACGTCACTTCACTGGGGCCCGCCCCCCACCCGCGCCACTGTGCGGCGCTTCTCCCAGATCGCGTTCGGCAGCGTGCTGACACTGACGGCGACGGGGATCTACCAGTCCTGGCGCCAGCTCGGCTCCTGGAGCGCGCTCACCGGTACGTCGTACGGACAGCTGCTGCTGATCAAGGTGGGCCTGGTCGCGCTGCTGGTCGGTGTCGCCTGGATGTCGCGAAGCTGGGTGGCGCGGCTCGGCGAGGTGCGGCAGGAGGAGGAGGAGGCGAGGACCGTACGGGAAGCGGAACCCGCGGCCGTCGGGGCGTCCGTTGCCGGAGAGACGGTCGAGGACGGCGAAGCGTCAGAGGCCGGAACCGGAACGGAGGCCGGGCCAGGGACGCAGACCGGAACCAGGACCCGGACCGTACGGGCGGCCCAACTGGCCCGGCAGCGCGCGGCCATCGACGGCGAACGCCGCAAGAAGGCCCGCAAGGCGGACCCGGAACGTGCCGCACTGCGTCGTTCCGTGCTCGCCGAAGCCGGAATCGCCGTGGTGCTGCTGATGGTGACGACCGGCCTCACCAGCACCGAGCCCGGCCGTACGGAAGAGCTCACCCGGGCAGGCAGCGGCGCGGGCACAGCACCGGAGAAGCGACTCGGCCCCGTGAAGGAAGAGATCCCCTTCGACACCGGAGGCCCGGGCGGCAAGGGCACGGCCGAGTTGTGGATAACCCCCGGCCAGGCGGGTGACAACTCGCTGCGGATCATGACGAAGGGCCCGGACGGCAAGCCCCTGGACACCTCCGAGGTGAAGGCCGCCCTCACGCTCCCCTTGCAGGACCTCGGCCCGATCTCGGTCCCCTTCGAACCGATCAACGACGAGAAGGGCCGCTGGCGTTCAGAGCTGACCCAGGTGCCGCTCGCCGGTGACTGGAAGGTCGCGGTGACCATTCGTACGTCGGACATCGACCAGGTCACCAAGACCAGGACGGTCGAGATCGATTGATCCGGCAGACACGGCCCACAGATCCGAGAATCCGATAAGAACCTGCATATGAGAGCAAAGATGTACTTCACCAAGCCCGCACACGCACTCGCCCATGCGCACGTGACCGTGCGGCTGAGAACCGTCGCCCCCGGAACTCGCTAGGACTGTCATGACGCAGCACGACCACGAACCTCACGACGTCTCCCGGCGTCGCCTCATCAGCACCGTCGGAGCGGCAGCAGGCGCCACGGGACTCGCCGTCGGCGCGACAGGCGGCGCGGTCGCGCAGGCCACGGCGCAGGACGCACCGAAGGCGCCCACCCCCCTCACCAGCGTCGGTTCGACGCGCGTGCCCTTCCACGGCACCCACCAGGCAGGCATCACCACGCCGGTGCAGGCGTTCGGTCACCTGATGGCCTTCGACCTCGTCTCCGGCGCCGGCCGCAAACAGGCCGCGGCCCTGCTGCGGCGCTGGTCGTCGACGGCACGCGAGCTCATGGCCGGCGAGTCCCCCGCCAAGAACACCGGCATCTCGCTGGACGCCGGCCCGTCCTCGCTCACCGTGACCTTCGGCTTCGGCCGCACCTTCTTCTCCCGTACGGGCCTCACGAAGGAACTGCCCGACGAGTTGGCGCCCCTCCCCGACTTCTCGGGCGACGCTCTCGAGAAGAGCCGCTCGAACGGCGACCTGTGGGTGCAGATCGGAGCCAACGACGGGCTCGTCGCCTTCGACGCGCTGCGTGAACTCCAGCGCCAGGCCGACGGCACCGCGCGGCTGCGCTGGCAGATGAACGGCTTCAACCGCACACCCGGCGCGACTTCCCGCCCCATGACAATGCGCAACCTCATGGGGCAGGTCGACGGCACCAACAACCCCAAGCGCTCCGAGGCGGACTTCCCGGAGCGCATCTTCGTCCCCGGCTCGGGGCCGAAGCCCGGCTCCGCGTCCCCGGCTTGGATGGCGGGAGGTTCGTACGCCGTCGTACGCCGCATCCGCATGCTGCTCGACGACTGGGACGAGAAGTCGCAGGCCGATCAGGAGAAGGTCATCGGCCGGCGCAAGTCCGACGGCGCCCCCCTGACCGGTGGCAGCGAGGACACGGAGCCCGACCTGGAGAAGCGCACCTCCGACGGCTCTCCCGTGATCGCAGCCGACGCCCATGTACGGGTCACCGCGCCCGAGACGAACGGTGGTGCCGCCATGCTGCGCCGCCCCTTCTCGTACCACGACGGCTTCCGCGACGACGGAGCACCGGACGCCGGGCTGCTCTTCGTCGCCTGGCAGGCGGACCCGCAGCGGGGATTCGTCCCCGTGCAGCGCAAACTCGACCGCGGCGACGCCCTTTCGCGCTTCATCCGGCACGAGGCCAGCGCGCTCTTCGCGGTGCCGGGCGGACCGTCGAAGGGCGAGTACGTGGGTCAGCGGCTGCTGGAGAGCTGAAACGCCGGGGTGATGCACGAGGTGACGCGGGTGACGCCTGGCTGGGTCACCCGCTCCCGAACAGGCCCACCGGATCCAGGAGCGCCTTCAGCCCGGCAAGACGCCGGTAGTCGTCCGGGTGGTGGGCGGCACGTACTCCGCCGGGCACCGCCTGCGCTGCACGTCCATAACGGAAGTTGAGGTTCGAGCCGACCGTCCAGGGCGCCACGACCTCGAACACCCTCTCCTGCAGCGCCCGCAGCGCGACGGGATCGGCGCCCTCCGTCATCGACAGCACCCCCAGCAGATACCGCGCGTCCCGGTGCCCCACGGCATTCGGCACCTCCGGCTCCCGCCCGAGCGCACCGCCCAGATGACGCAGACTCAGCACAGTCATCGCGGGGGCGCCGGGGCCGGTGAGCTGCAGCACGGAACGCACCGCCGCCTTGTCCGGCAGCCCCAGCCCCCCGCCGCCCAGCAGGACGTTGCCGCCCTGATACGCGTGCGGCTGGTCCGGTTCGCGGTAGACGTCCGCCGACTCGGCGTACGGAATCGTCCGCAGCGTCTCCTCCAGCCTGGGTCCGATCGCGCGCAACGGTTCGACCAGTCGTTCCCCCTCAGCCTGCGAGCCGTTGTGCACCACCTGCACCTGCGCCACGTACCGTCCGCGCAGATGCTCCGGCAGCACAGGAATGTCCGGATAGCCGAGCACCGTCACCGAAGAGGTCAGCTCCTCCGGAACCGTCTCCGTCCATTGCCGCCACCCCTCCAGTACGTCCTCCACCAGCTCCCCGTCGAAGATCAACCGGCCGCCGTAGAACTGCCCGACAGGCATCAGGCCGATCTCCAGCCCGGTCACCACACCGAACTTGCCGCCACCGCCGCGCAGTGCCCAGAACAGATCAGGTTCGCTGTCAGGTGTGACGTGACGCAGCCGTGCGTCGGCCGTGACGACGTCGATGCTCCGCACATGGTCGGCTGCATAGCCGTACTGACGTGCCATCAGTCCGATGCCGCCGTGGAGGGTGTAGGAGACCGCGCCGACGCCGGGACCCGAACCGCTCAGCGGCGCCAGTCCGAACCGGGCTGCCTCCTCCACCACCTGCCCCCAGCGCACCCCCGCCCCGATCCGCGCGGTACGGGCAGCGGCATCCACGCGTACCTCCGCCATCCGGCGGGTGCTCACCAGCACCCCGCCGTGCACGGGCGACGCAAGCCCGTGCCCCGTCGCCTGCACGGCCAACGGCAGCTTGTGCGCCCCCGCGTACTCCACCGCCGCGCACACATCGTCCGGGCCGGTGGCGCAGACGATCACGTCGGGACGGTGCCGGTATCCCGACTGGAAGCCGGACCGTTCCTCGTCGTACGCCTCCTCCTCGCCCGGCGACAGCACCTTGCCGCGTACGCGTTCGACGGGGAAGTCCATCGGGGCGGGCGCCTCGGGCCCGCCCGTTGCTCCGTCAGTCACGTGAACCGTCCGCGCTGCCGGAACCTCCGGCACGGCCAGCGCGGGCACCGTCAGCGCGGGCCGGGTCCGCCCGGTCCACCGGATTCCAGGTGCGTCCGAGCCAGGCCGCCAACTCGTCGTACGCATCCGCCCCTTCAGGCACCGGCACCGGCGGCCCGAACGGGACCTCCCCGCCCCGTGGCTCTGCGGGCGCCGCCTGACGGGCCACTCCCAGCGCGAACTGCGCCAGTTCCTCGTCCAGTTCCTCACGCCGGCCCAGGGCCTGCGCGAGGTCCCACGAATGGGTGACCACCTCCATCACGCAGCCCGCCAGCGCGAACCGTCCCGGCATCGTTCCCCACGGCACAGTGACCGGCGAGTCCAGCTTGGCGTCATCGGCCCAGGCAGCGCTGAACCGTTCACGGGCCTCCGCGTACGCCGCCGGCCATCTGTCGTCAGCGACGCCTGAAACCCCCGAGTCGACCTCCGCCTCCGGATCGACCTCGGCGACGCCGCCGCCCTCTCCGACCTGGGCGATGCGGTGCGTACCGCCGACGACGTGGCTGAGCAGGGCGCCGACACTGAAGTCGGGGCAGGGTGTCGGATCGGCGAGCTGCGCGGGCCGTACGGAGGCGAACAGGGCGGCCATCTGACCGGCGGCACGCTCGTAAAGCGGACGCGGGTCCGGCGGCGGGGCGGAGGTCTGATCTCCGCCGGGCTTCGAGGCAGGTGTGTTCATGGGGCATTCTCCGTTTCTGCGGTCGGGATGCGACCTGCGGACACACAGACCTTCCCCGCTTTTCCTGACACGTGCCGTCATGTTTTCCGGCACCCTGGAAGGGTGAAGTCCGACCGCCTGCTGTCGATCCTGCTGCTGCTCCAGACCCGCGACCGCGTGCCCGCCGACGAACTGGCCAGACGTCTGGAGGTCTCCACGCGCACCATCTACCGCGACATCGAATCCCTCTCGACGACAGGCGTACCCGTATACGCGGAACGCGGCCGACACGGCGGCATCTCCCTGCTCCCAGGCTTCCGTACGGACGTCACCGGCCTCACCTCCGACGAGGCACGGGCACTGTTCGTACTCACCGCGCAGGGCACGCACTCGGCACTCGGCCTCGACGGGGCACTCGGCTCCGCCCTGCGCAAGGTGATGGCCGCACTGCCCGCACCCCACCGGCCGGCCGCCGAACTCACCAGCCGCCGCATCCTCGTGGACCCCGAACGCTGGCTGACCGGGCCGCAGTCCGCCGTCGACCTCGACGTCCTCAGCACGGCCGTCTTCACCGACTGCCGTCTGCGCATCCGATACCGGCACGGCGGAGATACGCGCACGCACGACTACACCGTCGACCCGTACGGGCTGGTGGCGAAGGCCGGCACCTGGTACCTGGTCGCAGACCGGCGCGGCCGGCCGCAGCTGTTCCGCGTCGACCGCGTCCTGAAGGCGGCCGTCACCGATGCGCCCGTACGGCGCAGGGCGGGCGTCGAACTGGGGGACGCCTGGGAGGGGTTGCGGCGGCAGGTGGAGGAATGGCCGCAGAACGTGCCGGTCACGGCCCGCGTACGCCACTCGCGCCTGCACATTTTCCGGCGCATCGTCGGACCGTTCATGCTCGGTGCGGACGGTGCGGGGAGTACGGACGGTACGGAGCACGAACTGGAGACGGCGGCCGGGACCGGTGGTACCGAAGCCGACACGGACCCCGACCCGGACAACACCTGGATCACCGTCAGCCTCGCCTACCCGGTGCTGCGCGCCGTCCGCCAGCTCCTGCAGTTCGGACCGGACGTCGAGGTCCTCGAACCAGCGGCGGCACGGGCTGAACTCGCCCGTGCCGCCGCCTCCGTCAGCGCCCTCTACGCAGCGGACTCCACGGACGCGCCCGCATCAGCCGGACCCTCAAACCGACTGTCCGACTGACGGGCCGGGTTCAGCGGTCCCGCCGGGGCTTGCGCCTCCGGTCGGGGCCGTGCGACAGGCGGTTGACGTCGACGCGCATCGTCCGCATGTCTTCACCCATGTCCGCCAGGCGCCGACTCATGGCTGAGACCACACGCTCGGTGCTGACCTGCCGCCGCTCCATCTCCGTCAGCCGGTGATCGACCCCCTCCAGTCGGAGATCGACCTGCTCCAGCCGACGATCGACTCCCTCGAGCCGGTGACCGACCTGCTCCAGCCGGCGAGAGATGCGGCCGATGACGGGCCCGAGTTCCTGCAGGACCGGCCCGATGTGGGAGACCGCGGACTCGAGGTTCGTCACCCGGCGGTCGAGCGAGGCGAATCCGGGTGGCGTCGAGGTTGTCGCAGTGGCCGCCCGTGCGTTCTCCTCGACGTCGAGGAGGTACGCACGCACGCGGCGGGCGACGTCGCTGTCGCGCAGCAGCATCGCCACGTTGAGGACCGTGCGGCGGCTGTAGACCGCCAGACGCCGCTGCATCTGTGGATAACTATTCGCGTTCGCTTTTGAGAACCTCAAGTTGAGGTTTACAAATTCCTGCAGCTCAGAGCCCTGCAGGGTGCGCAGACCGTTGGCTTCCAGTTCCTCGCGGTGGCGGCCGAGCAAGTTGTTCACAACCGACTCGCCCACCTCGAAGTACTCGGCGACGTCCCGCGTCGTCGCGTGAATGCCGTCGGCGGACAGCGCCAACGCCTTCACCTTGTCGAGGACTTGGACTCTGTGGCCCATGCCGGAGCGCGCACTGCGCGACTCCAGCAGCACGGATTCGGTGTACATGAAGAAACCCCTCCCGGGGCTCGTACGGACATGACGAGAGAGGCCCACTCGCCTGGGGCCTCAGGTGTCCGTATCCAGGAGCCAGGAGCGGAGATCAGCTCATGTCTGCCACGTACTGCACTACCGGCAAGGGTTCGCCCTCGGGATTTCCCCGGGGCCGCCACTCAACCGGCCACCACCACTTCACGAACCCTCGTCGTCACATGTTCCAGTCGCCTCCGCGCACCGGGTGCAACGAGCGGATAGTCCTATGGTCACGGCTCGCATCGAGTCAATTGCCGTGTCTCGTAAGCCTGTACGTGCTGCGCGTCCGCGTACCTGCTGGCAACCGCGCGTCTTCGCGTCACGCCGCGAGCAGGCGCTCCAGCAGTACGGCGATGCCGTCGGCGTCGTTGGACGCCGTCACCTCGTCGGCCACCGCCAGCAGTTCCGGGTGCGCGTTCCCCATGGCGACGCCGTGAGCTGCCCAGCCGAACATGGGGACGTCGTTGGGCATGTCGCCGAAAGCGATCGTCTCCCTGGCCGGGATGCCCAGCCGGCGCGCCGCGATGGACAGGCCCTTCGCCTTGCTGAGCCCCAGCGGCAGCAGTTCGACGATGTCTTCGCCCGACATCGTGATGCTCACAAGGTCGCCCGCGACAGCCCGGGCGGCCTTCGCCAACTCGTCGTCGCCGAGGTCGGGGTGCTGCAGATACAGCTTGTTCAGCGGTGCCGCCCACAGTTGGGCGGGATCCGTGCAGTGCACCACCGGCAAGGGCCCGTCCTGCACCCGGTAGCCCGGGCCGACGATCACCTCGCCGTCGAGCCCGTCCCGCGATGCGGCCACGGCCAGCGGGCCGGTCTCCGCCTCGATCTTGCTCAGTGCGAGCCCGGCCAGCGTCCGGTCCAGCGTCACCGACGTCAACAGCCGCTGTCCGCCCGCGTCATAGACCTGCGCGCCCTGTCCGCACACCGCCAGGCCCTCGTAGCCCAGGTCCGCCAGGATGTGCTTCGTCCACGGCACCGCCCGGCCCGTCACCACGATGTGTGCCGCGCCCCGCGCCGTGGCGGCGGCCAGCGCTTCGCGCGTACGCAGGGAGACCGTTCCGTCCTCGCGCAGCAGTGTGCCGTCGAGGTCCGTGGCGATCAGGCGGTACGGAAACGGAGCGGGCGGTGCCGCACCGGACTGTTCGCTCACTTGCCCACCGGCTCCAGGACCTCGCGCCCGCCCAGGTACGGCCGCAGCATCTCGGGCACCCGGACCGAACCGTCCGGCAGCTGGTGGTTCTCCAGCAGCGCGACGATCGTGCGGGGGACCGCGCACAGTGTGCCGTTGAGCGTCGCCAGCGGCCGTACGCGCTTGCCGTCCCGCATGCGGATCGAAAGCCTGCGGGACTGGAACTCCGTGCAGTCCGAAGTGGAGGTCAGCTCGCGGTACTTGCCCTGGGTCGGGATCCACGCCTCGCAGTCGTACTTGCGCGCGGCGGACGATCCCAGGTCGCCGGTCGCCACATCGATCACCTGGAAGGGCAGCTCCAGAGCGTTGAGCCACTGCTTCTCCCACTCCAGCAGCCGCAGGTGCTCCGCTTCGGACTCCTCGGGAACGACGTACGAGAACATCTCGACCTTGTCGAACTGGTGCACGCGGAAGATGCCCCGGGTGTCCTTGCCGTACGAGCCCGCCTCGCGGCGGAAGCAGGGCGAGAACGCCGCGTACCGCAGGGGCAGCCGGGAGACGTCGAGGATCTCGTCCATGTGGTAGCCGGCGAGGGGGACTTCGGAGGTGCCCACCAGGTAGAGGTCGTCGTTGTCCAGGCGGTAGACGTCCTGCGCGGCCTGGCCGAGGAAGCCGGTGCCCTCCATGGCCTGGGGCTTGACCAGCGCGGGGGGCAGCATGGGCGTGAAGCCCGCCTCCGTCGCCTGCGCGATCGCCGCGTTGACCAGGGCCAGTTCGAGCAGGGCGCCGACGCCGGTGAGGTAGTAGAAGCGCGAGCCGGAGACCTTGGCTCCGCGTTCGACGTCGATCGCTCCGAGCAGCTGGCCCAGTTCCAGGTGGTCCTTGGGCTCGAAGCCCTCGGCGGCGAAGTCGCGGGGCGAGCCGATCGTCTCGCGGACGGTGAAGTCCTCCTCACCGCCGACGGGGACGTCAGGGTGGATCACGTTGCCGAGAAGGCGAAGCAGGCGCTGGGTCTCCTCGGCGGCTTCGTCCTGCTCGGCGTCGGCGGCCTTCACCGCGGCGGAGAGCTCGCCGGCCTTCTTGAGCAGTCCGGCCTTCTCCTCACCCTCGGCCTTGGGGATCAGCTTGCCGAGCTGCTTCTGCTCGGAGCGCAGCTCGTCGAAGCTGACACTGGACGACCTCCGGCGTTCGTCGGCGGAGAGCAGAGCGTCGACGATGGCGACGTCCTCTCCACGGGCGCGCTGGGATTCGCGGACACGGTCGGGGTCCTCACGGAGCAGTCGAAGGTCAATCACCCCGTCAGGGTACCGGTGGGGATCACCACCCCTCGACCGAACATTCCAGGTGGCCTTTCTGAGTCAATTGTCCCTTTTGTCGAAATGGGCGGCTGCTCGCACTTTCGCCGCTCACCCCCGGCCGAAGTGATCCACTTCACCGCACGCACCGCCTCTGTTCATGTTCGCCCTCGTCAGAGGCAGTTGGGGAGAGCGGGGGCCGGTGAGCACCGGCTGACTTATCCACAGCTTCCGCGGTCCCCCGGAGCTTTTTCCACAGGCTCGGGGTCGGGGCTGTGGAAATTGGAGTTGATCGTTCCGAGGGAATGCGGAGAGCTTCGGAATTCCCGTCGCAAACCTGCAATAAGCACTCATTCGAGCGGGGTTGCCTCACCCCAAAGGGTGGGGCGACGGAATTGAAGTGACGAAGGGGGGCGGAAAGCACTGTGGATGCTTACGGGGTCTCCATGCCGCTTTGTCGACAGTGTCCGTTTCGTGCCACCGGCTTGTACACAGGTCACCCGTTCCCCTGTGGATAACTCTGTGGGCTGCACAGACAGCGGTCCGCACCCGCCGCCCGTCCCGGCTCAGCCCCGCCCG
>DATMEI010000373.1:0-2665 GCA_035556995.1 Streptomyces sp. | reverse complement strand
CACGCTGACCTCGCACGATGACCACAGGGCTGATCCCAGAAAGCCAGCCCAGATAGTTCCCTGCCGTGAGGTTCGCAGCCCGCCGCGGGGACGACTCCCGTGTAGGGTGCGCATGTATTCATCGCTCGTGAGGCGAGTGGGTCTCCTCGAGGAAGGGGACGTGGCATGAGGATGCTCATGTTCGGACGTTTGCAGGCTCGGTCCGATAGTTGGCTGACGTTGGGACTGGTCGGCCGGGTCTCGCTGGTGACCGCGCTCGTGCTTGGCATGCTGGCAAGCACGGCCTTGGCGCACTCGCACGGGGGCTATGACCGGCGGACGGCGACGGTGCCGCTGCCGCAGATCGAGGGCCCGATCCCGGTCACCGATTCCTCGCATATCTGGAATGGCGCTGCTTGGCGGTGGGTGCCGATTGACTTGTCGAAGTACGGCTATGTCGAGGAGGAGTACTACGTCTCGGGTCGCTCAAAGGTATATGAGGCGATCCCCTACAGCGACTACAAGGTCAAGAGCCTGCGCTCGGGTCCGTACACGACGCGGATCACGGTGCGCCGGCCGAAGAACATGAAGCACTTCAGCGGCCGGGTCGCGGTCGAGATCATCAACATGACCGCCGGCTATGACTGGACGGCGAACTGGGGCGCGCTGTGGGAGACGATCGTCAAGAAGGGCGACGTCTATGTCGGCATCACGAGCAAGCCGAACGTGTTCCCGGGCATGGTGCGATTCGACCCGGAGCGTTACGGGAGGTTGTCGATGGCCAACCCGTTGCCGCCCGATCAGCAGACCTGCGGCACGCTACCCGACGATCCGAACCACGACCCCTACCTCTCAAAGCTCGGCGAGTGGGGGCTCGCCTTCGACATCTTCTCGCAGGTCGGCGCGCTGATTAAGAGCAACGGCGAGACCAACCCGCTCGGCCGGCGGGCCAAGCGCTCCTACCTGGTCGGCTACTCGGCAAGCGGCTCCGCCATCACGCTCTATTTCAAGTGGATCCACCAGCTGGCGAACGTCGCCAAGGGCAAGCCCGTCTATGACGGTTATCTGATCGAGGACTTCACTACAGGTCCACTTACGGACACGATCCTGAACCAGTGCGCCGCGCCGCTGGCAGACGATGACCCGCAGCTCTTGGTTCCCGGGCGCGGCGTGCCGCTGACCGTCGTGAACTCCGAGGTCTTCTATCCCGAGGTCTTCTATCCGTTCGACGGGCGCAAGCCGGACAGCAACACCGCCCGGGACAAGTTCGCGCTCTGGATGCTCCCGGGCGCAAGCCACGGCTGGACGTTCCAGTACGACTACAGCGACGCCGCCCAGGCCGACCTGGTGAAGGCCGACCTGTTTGACCCGAATTTTCCGCACTTCGTCTGCGGACCACGCCAGCCCGAGGTCAACCTCTACATGGCGGAAAAGGCGATGTACCTGTACCTCGACCGTTGGGTGCGAACCGGCAAGGCACCGCCGCACGCACCCGACCCGGTCGTCGAGAACGGTGAGTACGTTCGCGACGCCGACGGCAACACACTCGGCGGCCTGCGCTTCCCTGAACTGCAAGTCCCGGTCGCTACCTACACGGGCGTCATTGTGCCCTCACTGGACTGCACGGACGCGGTAAATCCGTTCACCCAAGCGCGAATCGACGAGCTGTACTCAAGCCACGCCGACTACGTCAGAAAGTACGTCGCGGCGACGCTGAGGCTCTTCCGCGGCGGCTACATCCTCAAAGAGGACGCCAAGAAGCTCATCAAGGCCGCCCTCGCGCGACCAATCCCCTAGACCAAGCGACTACGGGAGGGCCGGCGGCGGCGCCGCGGCGGCGGTTGACTTCCGCTTCGCGCGATGAGCACTACCGCGCGGACCCGGCCGGGGTCGTCGTCCACTGGTGAGTGGGGTCATCGTGGCCGGTCGCTCCGGTGCGGAACGTGGTCGGGCAGATGGCGCTGGGTCAGCCGTCCTTGCGGCCGGCCGCGAGCTTCACTGAGACCGGCACGTTGAACCGCCCGTCGGTGGCGTAGGCGGCCAGGCGGCGCTCAAGCGCGGTCCGGATCCGCTCCCGAGTCTGCTCCGGCTGCCCGAGCACGAGCGAAGCCATCCGAACCGTCCCGCGTTGCAGGGCGCCCCAGAAGTCCCCGAACGAGCTCACGGGATGCGTGAACGCCACGCGGTGCACCTCCACGTCGACGAGACCCTCTCCTTCGAGCAGGCGCCGAAACTCCCCGTCGTCGGAGAACCGGAAGACATCAGGCCCCGGGGGCAGACCGTCGGGCGGTCCCGCGCCAGCCTCTGCAACGGCCTCCAGGAACACGCCGAACATGCGCATCTCCGCGGGAACGTCCCAAGTCGTTAGCGCCAGCCGGCCCCCGGGAGCGAGGACCCGTACGCCCTCGGCGACCGCCAGCTCCGGACGGCCAAAGTGGGGAAGCCCGAAGTTGCAAAGAACCGCATCGAAGGCGCCCTTCTCGAACGGCAGTGCCTGCGCGTCCGCCTGCCTGAATTCGACGCCCGGGTGCTCCGCGCCGGCCCTGGCGACCATCGCCTCGGCGACGTCCACGCCCCACGCTGTCGCCCCCCGGCGGGTCGCCTCCGCCGCCACGTATCCGGGGCCGGTTGCCACGTCGAGCACCCGCGTGCCTGGACCCACGCGAGCGAGCTCCAAGAGCGGCTC
>DATMEI010000372.1:0-3065 GCA_035556995.1 Streptomyces sp. | reverse complement strand
ATCGACCTGGCCGACGTCACCACGTCGATGACGATCTCCGGGCCGGCGGTGCCGGTGTTCTGCATGTACCTCGTCGCGGCCGAGCGGCAGGGCGTCGACCCCGGAATGCTCAACGGCACGCTGCAGACGGACATCTTCAAGGAGTACATCGCCCAGAAGGAGTGGCTCTTCCAGCCGGAGCCCCATCTGCGCCTGATGGGCGACCTGATGGAGCACTGCAGCCGCAACATCCCCGCGTACAAGCCGCTTTCGGTCTCGGGCTACCACATCCGCGAGGCGGGCTCCACGGCAGCGCAAGAGCTGGCGTACACGCTCGCGGACGGCTTCGGATACGTCGAACTCGGCCTGAGCCGCGGCCTGGACGTCGACACCTTCGCGCCCGGCCTGTCCTTCTTCTTCGACGCCCATCTCGATTTCTTCGAGGAGATCGCCAAGTTCCGTGCCGCACGCCGGATCTGGGCCCGCTGGATGCGGGACGAGTACGGAGCGACCAGCGAGAAGGCGCAGTGGATGCGTTTCCACACCCAGACAGCGGGCGTCTCGCTCACCGCACAGCAGCCCTACAACAACGTGGTACGCACCGCTGTCGAGGCTCTGGCCGCGGTGCTGGCCGGCACCAACTCGCTGCACACCAACGCCCTGGACGAGACGCTGGCCCTGCCGAGCGAGCAGGCCGCCGAGATCGCGCTGCGCACCCAGCAGGTGCTGATGGAGGAGACCGGCGTCACCAACGTCGCCGACCCGCTCGGCGGTTCCTGGTTCGTCGAGGCGCTCACCGACCGTATCGAGGCCGACGCCGAGAAGATCTTCGAGCAGATCAAGGAACGCGGCCGCCGGGCCGTACCGGACGGGAACCACTCCATCGGGCCGATCACCTCCGGCATCCTGCGCGGGATCGAGGACGGCTGGTTCACCGGCGAGATCGCCGAAGCCGCCTTCAACTACCAGCGGGCGCTGGAGAAGGACGACAAGAAGGTGGTCGGCGTCAACTGCCACAAGGGCTCCGTCACCGGCGACCTGGAGATCCTGCGAGTCAGCCACGAAGTGGAGCACGAGCAGGTACGGGCGCTGAGCGGACGCCGCAAGGAACGGGACGAGTCAGCCGTCTCGGAGGCGCTCTCGACGATGATGGAGGCGGCACGCGGAGAGGCCAACATGATCGAGCCCATGCTGGAAGCGGTACGGGCGGAGGCCACCCTCGGCGAGATCTGCGACGCGCTGCGCGACGAGTGGGGCGTCTACACGGAGCCGCCCGGCTTCTGACGCGCACAGCGCCCGGCGCCCAGCGCGGCTGTGCGGCCTCCGGCCTGTCGGGCCCGCGGCGAGTGCTGGGCGCCGGAAGCCGCCCCTGGGGAGAAGTCGCTCGACGCCATCCGGGTCAGCTTCGGTGCGGGTACGCACGACGAGCATGCGGAGCGCTTCGTGCGGGCGGTGAAGGAACTGGTGCGGGACGGCCACCCTGGAGCTACCGGACCGAGGACGGGTGCTGCGTCCCGGACCGGGGCACGGGGGGCGCGGACAGCGGCCCGTCCGCGAACTGACGTGCCGGGTTCCGGCCTTCGGCCAGCGGGAGATGCGTGCCGAGCAGCACCATGCGGAGGGCGTGTTCGGCTGCGTCCGCGAGGTACTCGTCGCCACGTCTGAGGGCTTCTGCGAGTCCGACCGGGGCCGGCAGGATCGAGCGGTAGGCGTCGATGCCGGAGGCGCGTACCTCGTGGGCACCCTCGCCGAGAGTGCCGGCGAGAGCGAGGACGGGCTTGCCGTACGCCTTGGCCCTGCGCGCCACTTCGGCCGGGATCTTGCCGCGCGGAGTCTGCCGGTCGAGGGCACCCTCGGCCGTGACGACCAGGTCGGCACGGGCCAGTCTGGCGTCCAGATCGAGCCTGTCGAGCAGGACTTCGAAGCGGGGGAGGAGCCGCGCCCCGAGGGCGGTCAGTCCCGCCCCCAGTCCGCCGGAGGCACCGGTGCCGGGGCCGTGGCGGAGGTCGGTGCCGGGGGCGGCGGGGGGCAGGTCACGGGCGAGGACGTCCGCCCAGCGTTCCAGGGCGTGAGAGAGCTGCTCGACCTGGCCGGGGGTGGCCCCCTTCTGTGGTCCGAAGACGCGGGCCACGCCCTGCTCGCCGCACAGCACGTTGAACGGGTTGCAGGCGACCAGCAGTTCGGTGTCCGCCAGCCGGGGGTCGAGGCCGCTTGTGTCGATGCGGTCGATCCGGGCGAGGGCGTCACCGCCACGCGGCAGTTCGCGTCCTCGGGTGTCGAGCAGCCGGGCGCCGAGGGCCTGCAGCGCGCCTGCGCCGCCGTCGGACGTACCCGAGTCGCCGCAGCCGATGAGTATGCGTCGGACACCCGAGTCGAGGGCAGCGCGCAGGAGTTCGCCGACGCCGTACGTCGTGGTGGCACCCGGGTCGCGGCGGTCGGCCGGGACGAGGGAGAGTCCTGCGACGGCTGCCATCTCGACGACCGCTGTCGGAACGGCGGGGAATGTGCTGCCGAGGAGCGCGAAGTGCGTGCTCACGGGATCGCCCAGGGGTCCTGTCGCAGTGAGTTGCCGCAGGCTGCCGCCCGTCGCGAGGGCCAGTGCCTCGGCCGTACCTTCGCCGCCGTCGACGAGGGGGATGAGGTCGAGGGTGGAGGCCGGGGCGACGCGGCGGATCCCCCGGGCGATGGCCTCGGCCGCGTGGCGTGCCGACAGTGACTCCTTGAAGCCGCTGGGGGCGATGGCGAAGTGGTAGGCGGTGGAGGGCGGTTGGTACGTCGCAGGCACGGTGGGCACGTCGGGCATGGCTTACTCCTGGAGAGAGCGGGAGGCGCGGGGCGAGAGCGAAGAGCGGGGCGGGGGTCAGAGGACCGGGACGCCGAGCAGCGGCCAGACGGCGAGGGCGAAGAGCAGGACCAGCGAGGCACTCAGGGGGGCCAGCACCGCGGAGAGCCGCAGGAGATCGCGCGGGGTGTAGGTCGGCGTTCCCGGGATGTCCGAGAAGAGGGTGACCGGCTTGGCCGAGGCCGGAAGGGTGTGGCAGAAGCCCGCTGCGGCAGTCGAAGCGAGCGCCGCAGCAACCGGGTTG
>DATMEI010000371.1:0-6967 GCA_035556995.1 Streptomyces sp. | reverse complement strand
GATGTGTGCGCTGGTGCTCATGCGAATGCTCCTGGGTGTGGACGGTCCGGGGGAACGGACGCGGTCGGCGGTGGCAATTGTGCCGGTCGTCAACTGGTGCGCGGCGGCAGGGGCAGCGGCAGCCCGGGCAGGCCGTCGAGGCTCACCCCGACGTGCTCCTTCTTCTCGCAGTACTCGGCGAAGGAGTCCGCCGTCTCACGGGCGAAGCGCTGGGTGTGCAGGGGCCGGTCCTCGCGGTGGTCCATGAACGGCACCGCGAAACCGCAGGTGTCGCTGATCCGCTCGGCCTTCACCGTGATGACGGCACGCAGGTCCGTACGCTGTCTCATCTCCTGTGTGAAGTGCGGCAGCAGCTCCGGCCAGCGGGGGTCGTCGCGGAATACGGGAGTGCCGCGGCCGTGGATGCGCACGATGCGGGGCGGGCCCTCGAAAGCGCACCACATCACGGTGATGCGGCCGTTCTCCCGCAGATGCGCGATGGTCTCCGCGCCGCTGCCGCCGAGGTCGAGATAGCCGACCGTGGAGTCGTCGAGCACGGCGAAGGACCCGGCGATCCCCTTCGGGGAGAGGTTCACATGGCCGTCTGCGGCGAGCGGGGCGGTCGCGGTGAAGAAGACGTGCTGCTTGTCGATGAACGTGCGCAATCCGTCGTCGATGTATTCGAAGGTCTTGCCCATGCGGGCATTGTCGGCCCGGAAGAGAACCTTTGAGTCGCGAATCAGGAAAGGGCGCAAGCTCAGGCGGGCGGCGTCAGCCGAGTGGCGTGCCGTCCACGGCCGTCTCGACGCCGTCGGCCAGGAAGCACAGGTGTCCTGCGATCCGTCGTGCCCCGTCCAGCGGCTGCTCGTAGCACCACGCGGCGTCCTCGATCACGGTCCCGCCGGGGCGCAGCGTCCAGTAGGAGGCCTTGCCCTTGTAGGGGCACTGCGTGTGGGTGGCGCTGGGCGCCAGCAGGTCCCCGCGGATGTCGCTCAGCGGCAGGTAGAAGCGGTTGGGCAGACCGGTCTCGGACAGCAGCAGCGCCCGGCGGCTCTCCGCGATGACCCCGCCCGCGGCGCTGACCACCACGTGCCGGCTCGTGGGCCGTACGTCGACGCGGTGGTACGGGTCGCGGATGTGGCCGGTGACTTCCTCGTCCTCGTCGAACCAGGTGTCCATGGACGACCAGTAGAGCGCCACATGTCCGCGAAGCCACTCGGCGCCGGCCAGGGGTTCCGGGTAGCTCCACACGGCGTTCTCCGCCAGGCGCTCCCCCACGCGCACGCTCCAGTACTGGGCGTCGCCCTTGAAGGGGCAGTGGGTCCGGTGGCTGCTGTCCTCCAGCAGCTCCTGACGCAGGTCGGTGCGCGGTACGTACAACTGGGGCAGCAGGTTGCTCTCGTGGAGCAGCTTGGCGCTCGTACTGTCGATCACCGTCTCGCTGCCGAGCAGTGCGCGTACCCGGCGCGGGAAGGGCTGCCACAGCAGCCGGTGAGCAGGGCCGTCGATGCGGTAGTTGACGGTTTCCGGGGGCCGCGATGCCAGCGGTCCGCCGCCGAGCGTGAGTGACATGGGTCTGCGCCTCCGGACTGCCGTGGCGGTGATGAGCGCTTACGTCTCCCACTGTCGCACCACCCTGCGCCGGACCGGGCGGGCGCAGGGCGTCGGCGTCGGCGTCAGCGGATGGGCATGCCGGAGAGCGTACGGGCGATGACGAGGCGCTGGATCTCGCTTGTGCCCTCGAAGATGGTGTAGATCGCGGCGTCACGGTGCATGCGCTCGACGGGGTATTCGCGGGTGAAGCCGTTGCCGCCGAGGATCTGCATGGCCTGCGCGGTGACGGTCTTGGCGGTCTCGCCCGCATAGAGCTTCGACATCGAGCCCTCCGCGGACTCGAACGGCTTGCCCGCGGCGGCCATCCATGAGGCACGCCAGACAAGGAGCCGGGCGGCGTCGATACGTGTGCGCATGTCGGCCAGCTGGAAGGCGATGCCCTGGTTGTCGATGATGGGACGGCCGAACTGGACACGCTCCTTCGCGTAGTCGAGCGCGACCTCGTACGCAGCGCGTGCGATGCCCACGGCCTGCGCCCCCACGGCGGGCCGGGAGGCCTCGAAAGTCGCCATGGCCGCGTTCTTCACCCTCCCCCAGCCTTCGGCCGGGGGGACCCCCATACCGCCGCTCCTGGCCCGCTCGCGGGCGCGCGCGAGGCGTTCGTCCAGCTTCTCCTTGCCGCCCAGGAGGCAGCTGCCGGGGACGCGTACGTCCTCCAGGACGACCTCCGCGGTGTGGGAGGCGCGGATGCCGTGCTTCTTGAACTTCTGCCCCTGGGAGAGGCCCGGGGTCTCCGGCGGGATGATGAAGGAGGCGTGGCCCTTGGAGCCCAGCTCCGGGTCGACGACGGCAACGACGACGTGGATGTTGGCAATGCCGCCGTTGGTCGCCCAGGTCTTGGTGCCGTTCAGCACCCACTCGTCCTTGGCCTCGTCATAGACGGCACGGGTGCGCATGGCCGACACATCGGAGCCGGCGTCCGGCTCGGAGGAGCAGAAAGCGGCGACCTGTACATCGTCGACGTCGCCGTACATCTGCGGGACCCAGGTGCCGATCTGCTCCTCGGTGCCGTTGGCGAGCACACCCACCGCTGCCAGTCCGGTGCCCACAATGGACAGGGCGATACCCGCGTCGCCCCAGAACAGCTCCTCCATGGCCATGGGGATGCCCAGACCTGTCGGGTCGAAGAACTGCTGGGCGTAGAAGTCGAGGGAGTAGAGTCCGATCTTGGCGGCCTCCTGGATGACGGGCCACGGGGTCTCCTCGCGCTCGTCCCATTCCGCGGCGGCCGGGCGGATCACATCCGCGGCGAACCCGTGAATCCACTCACGGAGCTCTTTCTGGTCCTCGTTCAGATCGAGTGCGAATGCGGGATCGCCCATTACCGGTCCTTCCGATCAGCTAAGTTACCTATGGTAATAGCCAGCAGTCTGTTACTGGCTGGTAGTGAATGTCAACTCCCGGTCGTCCCCGGCAATCCGCGATGTGCGGGTGTTACGTTGCGCTGGGGCAGCCGGAAAGGAACGGGTGGGGAGGCGCCATGGAGACCACACAGCAGACCGATCAGCGCAGCGCCGCTGAGCGTCGGCGCAAGGAACTGCTGGAGGCCGCCGACCGCGTGGTGCTGCGGGACGGACCGGGGGCGTCGATGAACGCCATCGCAGCCGAGGCGGGCATCACCAAGCCGATCCTCTACCGCCACTTCGGCGACAAGGAGGGGCTCTACCGTGCGCTGGCCGTACGGCACACGGATGCCCTCCTGAGCGCGCTCCGCAGCGCCCTGGACGCGCCCGCCGAACGGCGGCAGCGTGTCGAGGCGACCCTGGACACGTACCTGGCAGCCATCGAGGCACGGCCTCAGGTCTACCGCTTCCTGATGCACCCCTCCGAGGGCGGCTCCGGCGGCGAGCCGGGCTTCGAGGCCGGACAGCACTCGGCTCCGCTGCTGCGGCGGCTGGGCGACGAGCTGGGGAAGGTGATCGAGGAACGCCTCGACCTCGGACCCGGCGGCGAGGAGATCGCCCGGGTGTGGGGACACGGGGTCGTGGGCATGGCATACGCGGCCGGGGACTGGTGGCTGCGTGAACGGCCGTGCACCCGTGCCCAGTTGGTCAGCCAGCTCGCTGACCTGCTGTGGGGGCGGCTGGCACTGGCCGAGGACCGTCCCGGCGCACCCGGCTTCTGAGGCGGTTCCGCGCCTTCGCACGGAGCACGCGCGGAGCAACGCCGGTACGTGCAACCCCGCCGTAGCGCGTTGAGGGGGCTCCACACCGGGTGAGGCGGTTCTTGCGCAGCCGCGGACCTCGGTAGGCTGCTCCTCACCGAGGGGCAAGGAGGAGCTGGACGATGGCAGGCAACCAGGAGCCGCTGTCTCCGCGCGCGAAACTGGCCGTGACGGCGGGCAGGGCCGCAGCGGCGGTATCGCGGGCGGCAGGCCGCGGCAGCGGATCGGTGATCGGCGGCAAGGTAGCTCTCAGGCTCGACCCCGACCTGCTGGCCGAGGTGGCCCATCACCTGGACGTGATCCTGGTGTCGGCGACGAACGGAAAGACGACCACGACCCGCCTGATCGCGGAGGCGCTGCGCGCCAACGGCGGTGTGGTCTCCAATGCGTTGGGCGCCAACATGCCCGCCGGGATCACCTCCGCACTGGCGGGCGGGTCGGAGGCGCAGTACGGCGTGATCGAGGTGGATGAGAAGTACCTCGCGACGGTCGCGCGTGATGTGACCCCGAAGGCGATCGCCCTGCTGAACCTCTCCCGCGATCAGCTCGACCGGGCCGCCGAGACGCGGATGCTGGCCGAGCGCTGGCGCGAGGGCCTCTCCGGTTCGAAGGCCGTCGTCATCGCCAACGCCGACGATCCCCTCGTCGTCTGGGCGGCCTCCTCCTCGCCGAACGTGGTGTGGGTGGCGGCGGGCCAGGAGTGGAAGGACGACGCCTGGTCCTGCCCGGCGTGCGGCGGTGTGATGCAGCGGCCGGGCGACGACTGGTTCTGCGCGGAGTGCGGTTTCCGCCGTCCCACGCCGAGTTGGGCACTCTCCGGCGACGAGGTGCTGGACCCGCACGGGTCGGCCTGGCCGATCAAGCTTCAGCTGCCGGGCCGCGCCAACAAGGCCAACGCGACCACTTCGGCGGCGGTCGCGGCCGCCTTCGGGGTGCCTCCGCAGGTGGCGCTGGAGCGTATGCACGCGGTGACCGCCGTCGCCGGCCGCTACGACGTGGTGACCTATCAGGACCGGGAGGTGCGGCTGCTGCTGGCGAAGAACCCGGCGGGCTGGCTGGAGACCTTCTCTCTCATCGACGCGCCCCCCGCTCCGGTCATCCTCTCGGTGAACGCCCGCGGGGCCGACGGCACGGACACCTCGTGGCTGTGGGACGTGGACTACTCGAAGCTGGCCGGGCACCCGATCTGCGTGATCGGCGACCGTAAGCTCGACCTGGCGGTACGTCTGGAGGTCGCGGGAGTGGACTTCCGGGTGTGCGAGGACGCCGACGAGGCCGTACGGGTATGCCCGCCGGGGCGCATCGAGGCCATCGCGAACTACACCGCCTTCCAGGACCTGCGCCGCGTCGTCGGCAACTGAACACATCGACCCGCTCAAGGAGTTGGCGAGCATGAGTGACACCGGCCTGCGGGTGGTGTGGGTCTATCCCGACCTGCTCAGCACCTACGGCGACCAGGGCAACGCACTGGTGGTGGAGAGGCGCGCGCAGCAGCGCGGGCTGGCGGTGCAGCGCACCGACGTCCGCTCCGACCAGCAGGTGCCCACGTCGGCGGACATCTATCTGATCGGCGGCGGCGAGGACCGTCCGCAGCGGCTGGCGGCCGAAAGGCTCCAGCGTGACGGCGGACTGCAGCGGGCGGTCGACAACGGCGCCATCATCTTCTCCGTCTGCGCCGGCTATCAGATCCTGGGCCGTGAGTTCGTCAACGACCTGGGCGAACCGCAGCAGGGCCTCGGACTGCTCGATGTGGTCAGCAGGCGCGGAGAGGCCGAGCGCTGCGTCGGAGACGTACTGGGCGACATCGACCCGGAGCTGGGGCTGCCGCAGCTGACGGGCTTCGAGAACCACCAGGGCATCACCCAAGTGGGGCCGGGCGCACGGCCGTTGGCGCAGATCCGGCTCGGCAACGGCAACGGCACGGGGGACGGCACCGAGGGAGCGTGGAACGACACGGTCTTCGGTACGTACATGCACGGCCCGGTGCTGGCGCGTAACCCGCAGATCGCGGACATGCTCATCAAGCTGGCGCTGGACGTGAACGCGCTCCCGCCGGTGAACGACCAGTGGTACGAGGCCCTGCGCAAGGAGCGGATCGCCTCAGCCGTCCAGCCTGCCTGACCGCCCAGCTGTCCCCCACTTCCCGTGGCCCGGTGCGTGCGGGCCACGGTGGGGGTCCCGACGGGCCGCCTCAGGGGGCCTTCTAGGCTGGTGCGGGCGGATCGGCACAAGGCGGGAGAGTTCGGATGGACCACGGCGGACACGGCATGCCGGCGGATCTTCCGCCGTTCACGCTCGGCCGCGGACTGGCGTTCACGGGCGAGCCCTTCTTCCTGGTGGGCTGCCTTCTCGCGCTGGCGCTCTACGCCGCCGCCGTGATCCGCCTCCGCCGGCGCGGCGACAGCTGGCCCCTCGCGCGCACAGTCGCCTGGGTGCTGGGCGTGGTCACCGTGGGTCTGGCGATGTGCACCGGCCTGAACGAGTACGGAATGGTGCTCTTCAGCGTCCACATGGTCCAGCACATGATCATCAGCATGCTCTCCCCCATCCTGCTGCTGCTGGCCGCGCCGGTGACGCTGACGCTGCGGGCGCTGCCGTCCGCGGGGCGGGGGCGCAAGGGGCCGCGAGAGCTGCTGGTGGCCTATCTGCACAGCCGCTTCATGCGCTGGGTCACCCATCCCGCCTTCACGATCCCGCTGTTCATCGCGAGTCTCTACGGCCTGTACTTCACACCGCTCTTCGACCTGCTGATGCAGTCGACGGGGGGGCACCTGGCGATGATGGTGCACTTCCTGCTGGTCGGGCTCGTCTTCTTCTGGCCGATCATGGGCGTGGACCCGGGTCCGCACCGGCCGGGGTATCTGATGCGGATGCTGGAGCTGTTCGCCGGGATGCCCTTCCACGCCTTCTTCGGGATCGCGCTGATGATGGCGTCCGAGCCGATGATCAGCACGTACGCGGATCCGCCCGCCTCGCTTCAGGTCAACGCGCTGGCCGACCAGACGGCGGCGGGGGGCATCGCCTGGGCGTTCAGCGAGATCCCCTCAGTGCTGGTGCTGATCGCGCTGGTCTTCCAGTGGCACAAGTCGGAGGAGCGGCAGGCGCGGCGCCAGGACCGGGCAGCCGACAGGGACGGCGACAAGGAGCTGCGGGCCTACAACGCCTATCTCGCCTCGCTGCAGGCCCGGCAGCAGCAGTGACGTCCGGGTA
>DATMEI010000370.1:0-3866 GCA_035556995.1 Streptomyces sp. | reverse complement strand
GTCGAGGCAGGTCAGCTCGCGCCAGCACCGGTCACCGCGCCACTTGATCAGTCCCGCGCCGAACTCCACCCGGAAGAGCAGCCAGCGCAGCAGCCACAGCACCAGCACCGGGGGAGCGGTCCGCGCGTTCCCAAGGAAGATCGCGAGAAAGCCGGCCTCCAGCAGCAGCGACTCCCAGCCGAAGCCGTACCAGAGCTGGCCGACGTTGACGATCGAGAGGTAGACCAGCCACAGCGCCGCCCACATCAGCATCGAACCCCACAGCGGCACCGCGTCCGCGGCCCCCGCGACCACCGCGGCGGCCAGCGCCGCCCCGACCCAGCAGCAGCCGGCGAAGAGACGGTCGGAGTAGCGCCAGTGGAACAGGCTGGGCGAAGCCCGGAACGGGATTCGCCTTACGAAAGCCGGAACGGGTGTGAGGCCCCGTTCGCCGATCAGCGCGCGGAACTGCAGCGCCGCCGAGATGAACGCCACCAGATAGATGCCGGCCAGCGCGCGCTGCAGCACGAGCCGGCTCAGCCAGTAGTCGGATGCCGCGAACCAGTCCATGAAGCACGGATACCACTGCCGACGGCCCTCAAATGCACCGAGAGAAGGGCAGCGGACGTGTCCGGAGCGCCGTGCGATGCTGTGACCTGCCGTTACGTACGGGCGAGGGGAGAGACATGCCGCTGACCGACATGCCGCTGGAAGAACTCCGTGCCTACCGGCCCGCGGTCGCGGAACCCGAGGACTTCGACGGCTTCTGGACGAAGACCCTCACCGCGGCCGGTGAAGCAGGCCGGACAGCGGCCCCGGCGGAATACCGGCGGCCGGCGGTCTCGCCCTTGCGCACAGTGGACGTTCACCCCGCCCGGCTCCCCAGCTTGTCCGAGGCGCCGCCCACCGCCAGGCCGAGCACTATGAGGGTGCAGGCGGCGAAGATCTCGTAGCCGTCGAGGAACCCGATGCGGTGCACCAGACCCCACTTCTCGAACCACCCGGAGAAGTGGTGCACGATGCCGCCGACACCTTGTGCGATCAGGACGAAGCTGACGAATCCAAGAAGGTTCTTCATGATCACAGGCTATGAACGCGGCTCCGGCTGCGCTGTCGGCCGAAGGTATCCGTGCTCGCGACTTCGGTAGCGAACCGTGCAGTCGGTCAGCGCGGTTCCCGCACGCCCGGCGCAGGCGTGTTCAGGTCCCGCTTGAGGATCTTGCCCATGTCGTTGCGGGGCAGTGCGTCCAGACAGTGCACGGTGCGGGGCCGCTTGTAGGGCGCGAGCTGTCCCGCCACGAAGTCGGCCAACTGCTCCGCCGACGGGGGATCCGAGGGATCGGCGGGCACGATCCAGGCGACGACGTGCTCACCCAGATCCGGGTCGGGTGCACCGGTGACGGCGGCCTCGGCGACACCAGGGTGCTCCAGCAGCACGTTCTCGATCTCGCCCGCACCGATCTTGTAACCGCCACTCTTGATGAGGTCGGTGCCTTTGCGTCCCACCAGCCGTACGTAGCCGTCCGCGTCCCGCGTCGCCATGTCCCCCGTACGGAACCAGCCGCCGTCGAAGGCCTCTGCGGTCGCGTCGGGGCGGTTGAGGTACTCGGTGAAGAGGTTGGGGCCGCGCACCTGAACCTCGCCGACCTCGTCCGCGTCGTCCCCCTTTCCGTCCCCTGCGCCGTCCCCCGTACCGTTCCCGGGCGCGGCGCCGATCCGCTCGCCTGCCTCGTCGACGAGGCGCAGGTCGACATCCGGCAGCGGCACGCCGACCGTTCCGGGCCGGGGTTCGCCGTCGGCGCGGACACTTGTGTTGATCAGCGTCTCCGACATCCCGTACCGCTCGATGACGTGGCGCCCCGTCGCTGCGGTGATGCGCTGATGGTCGTTCAGCGGCAGCGGCGCCGAACCCGACACCAGCAGCCTCGCCCCGGACAGGGCCGGGACCAGTTCCGGCTCGGTCTCCAGCGCCTCCGCGAGCCAGTGGTACATCGTCGGCACGCCGAAGAGCATCGTGGCGCCGCCCGACAAGGCGCCCGCGACTCCCTGCGTGGAAAACCTCCCGAGGTGGTGGAGGGTGCCGCCACGGCGCAGCGGACCCAGCACACCGAGGATCAGGCCGTGTACGTGGAAGAGCGGCAGGCCGTGCACGAGCACGTCGTCCTCGGTCCACTGCCAGGCGTCGGCCAGCGCGTCCAGGTTGCTGGCGACGGCACGACGGGAGAGGACAACGCCCTTGGGAGGTCCGGTGGTGCCGGAGGTGTAGACGATGAGAGCGGCGGATTCGGGGTTGGGTTCGGGGGCCATGGCCCACGGTGCGGAGTCCGTATCGATGTCCGTGCCGATGCCGGCGCGCGCCAACCCCGCCAGTTCCTCCGGCAGTTGAGCATCCGCCTCGGCCAGCACCAGCGAGGGCATACTGTCCGCGACGATGTGCGCGAGCTCCCGCTCTCCGCTGCGAGGGTTGACCGGCACGGCAGGAATGCCCGCCAGTAGCGCGGCCACGACGGCGACAGCGGTCTCGAGGGTCGGGGTGGCCCACACCAGGACCCGGTTCGCGTCGCCGAGGCGGGTGGCCATCTCGCCTGCGGCTGCGGCGAGTTGCCGGTAGCTGAGCGTACGGTCGCCGAAGCGCAGCGCCGTACGGGGGGACGCGGCGTGCAGCGTGGGGAAGAGCAGGGACACCCGTGCTCCCTTCGTGATCCGGATTCTGGGACGGTCAGCATCTCATCCGGCTACGACTCCGGCTCCGGCGCTGCCGCAGGTCGTTGCGGAGTGAGTGGTGCGGCGGACGGCCGCCGGCCGCGTCCGGATCATCTTCCGGCAGCCCGTGGGAAGAGCGCGGTGAACGCCTCCACGGGCTCCGAGAGCCCCCGCGAGAAAGGCGAGTCGAAACGCCAGACCAGGAAGAGCAGGAAAGCGATCAGCGCGGTGAAGAGGGCAGCCAGCAGCAGCTCTCTGCCCGAACGCTGGATCTGAAGGGTGAAGAGCATTCCCACCGAGACCACCGCGCCGGCGAACAGCCCGAGCCAGACCACTCCGGGCAGCGTGGGCTGCGCGCTTGCGGCACGCTGCGTACGTGCGGCGTCGACGGCGGCGACCCGCTCGGCCAGCGCCGCGTAGGCCTGGTCCTCACGCGTGGTGCGCGGCTCATGGTCCAGTACGTCCTTGCGGAGCTTTCCCAGTAACACCCCGCCGCGGTCGAGGAGTTCGCCGTGTTCCGTCATGTGCGGCCATTCCTTTGTGACGGTGTGGTGCACATAGGCGTCGACGTCCGACCTGATCCGGTCGCGCTCCGCCGCCGGATAGACCTGGGCGCGCTCGTAGACCTCGTGCAGGGCCTGTGCCTCGCTCGCCACGACCTCGTCGGCGGCATTACGGGCCTCCCAGACTCCTGCGATGGCCAGTCCGAGCACGATGGCGTACACCACGCCGATCATCATCGTCATGTACTCGATGACGTCCGGGGTTTCGGAGGGATCGTCGTCGGTGATGCGCCGCTGCCGCAGCACTACGAGGATCAACACGACGGCGCAGGCCGTCAGGATGCCGAGGATGAGGACCAGCCATTCGGGCATGGGTGCGGTTACTCCCGTGGGTGTCGGAGCGGGACGGGGGCGGATCAGCGGGAGAAGGGCGACGTGCCGGACCCGCTGCTGTGCCGGGCCGAGGAGCCGGAGCGGCCTCTGCGGGCACGCAGCGCGGCGGCTGCGAGCACGGCGGGAACCACCAGCAGCAGAGTTCTGGCGACGAGCGGCAAACGGCCGTCGTCGTGCCGCTGGATGGGAGTGAGGCGTGCGGGCGAGGTGAGCCGGGACCGTGAGGGAGAGGGGGACGGGGCGGGTGCGGCCTTCGACGGGTGTGCAGACTTCGGCGGGGTGCTGCCA
>DATMEI010000369.1:0-2462 GCA_035556995.1 Streptomyces sp. | reverse complement strand
CCGCGATGGGCATGGAAGCAGTGCCGACGCCGGCTGTGCATGTACGTGAAGTACTGGCTCGCGCCCAGAATCCCTTCGATATAACGGACGCCGCGCTCAGCCGCCTCGAGAGCGCCGTGGTGTGCCACGTGGAGCTGCACGGCTGGCGGCAGCGCAAGGCGCCCGCACCCAGCCTCCGGTGCAGCAGCTACCGTCACATCTTCCTCCTGCGGGACGGCACCCTGCTTCCGCTGTGGGAGCTGCGCTACGACAGCGGAAGCGAGGCCGGCGCCCGCACCCTGTACGAGGTGTACGAGGACGAGGAGGCCCTTCTCCACTCCGAGCACCGTGTGCGCCGTGCCCAGGAGACACCCGCCGCAGGCCCGTACCGCGGCATCGCGGGCGGGTGCGACCCGGACGGGCCCGCCGGGGCGCCTGACAGCAGCAGCGTGGAGCATGTGCCGGTCGACTTCCTGCTGACGACGAACCCCGCGTTCGGCCGCCGTGCGTACGACCAGAGCGACTCCCCCGACCACGCTCGCCGGCTGCTGCGGCGGGCCGAGAACGACGACCGTCCCGGCGACGACGTCTCGCGGCTGCTGGCCACGGCCCGCGGACACCAGATCCTCCCCGTCCCCCGGCCGCAGGTGCTCGCCCAGGAGTGGCAGGTGTGGTGCTCGCTCTACGAGCACGCCTTCCTGCTGGCGGACGGCAGCGAGATCAGCCTCTACGAGCTGGAGCACGATCTGTCCGGCACGGGCGAACTGGTCTGCGAGGTCTACCTCGACGAGAGCTTCGCCGACCAGGCCGCTCGCCGCCTCGCACGCGACCACGGTTTCGGCCCGTAACACCGGGCGACCGCGGGGGCCGCGACAGGCGTGCACCCATGCCCCTGCCGTGACCCCTTGTGACCTTCCGGGTGCCTTACGTATCGTGGGCGCGCTCAGTGACTGCTCTGACGCTCCGTAACTTCCTTGACGGGGTGCCCACTTGACCGGAGGAAGCCGCCATGCCCGCTCGCGGACGTCACCGCCGTAACCGGACCAGCGCTCTCTCCCGTACCTCGCTCAGGGTCACCGCGGGCGGAGCCGGGGTGGCGATACCCCTGATCGGCGCGCAGCTGGTGCATGCGGCTCCCGACGACACGTGGCACAAGGTCGCGGCCTGCGAGAGCGGCAGCAAGTGGGACATCAACACGGGCAACGGCTATTTCGGCGGACTCCAGTTCTCGCAGAGCACCTGGCAGGCGTACGGCGGCACCGCGTACGCGCCACGCGCCGATCTGGCGACCGAGGACCAGCAGATGGCCGTCGCCGAGAAGGTGTTAGCCGGGCAGGGGCCCAGGGCGTGGCCGAACTGCGGGCCACGTGCCGGTCTGACGCGTGACGGCGCACAGCCGCGGACTGCGCAGGCGTCGGCGCCGCGGGGCTCGGCGAAGCCCGTGCAGGCGCAGTCGGAGAAGGCGGACGGCGGCGAGAAGGCGGCGGCCGAGTCCCGGCAGCGCGCCGAGCGCGCCGAGCGAGCGAAAGCGGACCGTTCGAAGAAGGCGACGACTTACGAGGTGGTCAGCGGCGACAGCCTCTCCTCGATCGCCGAAGCCCACGAGGTGAAGGGCGGCTGGCCCGGACTCTACGAGCACAACCGCACGACGGTGGGCGGCGACCCGGACCTCATCCTGCCCGGTCAGCGGCTCGATCTGGACGCCAAGGCCGGCGGAGGCGAGCCGCAGGTGAGGCAGGAGGACCGGACCACGAAACCGGGAGCCGGACCCCGTGCGAAGGAGAAGGCGCAGGAGAAGGACGCGCCGAAGCTGCAGCCCCGGACCGACGCCGGGAAGGAAGCCGGAGAAGCAGGGCAGAAGGCCGAACGGGAGGCGGAAAAGGCCAGGAAGGAGGCCAAGAAGGAGATCAAAAAGGAGGCCAAGGCCTCCGTCGAGAAGCCCGCCTCCCCTGCCGCGGCCGCCCCGGTCAGCGGTGTCCGGCCCAGCACCGCCTACCGCGAGTCGGGCAGCAGCTGGTCATCGGGCCACCACACCGGCGTCGACTTCCCCGTCCCCACCGGCACCACCGTCAAGGCCGTCGCCAACGCCAAGGTCGTCTCGGCGGGCTGGGCGGACGCGTACGGCTACCAGGTGGTGCTGCGGCACAGCGACGGCAAGTACAGCCAGTACGGTCACCTCTCGGCGATCTCCGTACGCGCTGGGCAGGCCGTCAAACCGGGACAGCGCGTCGGGCGCTCCGGATCGACGGGCAACAGCACCGGCCCGCACCTTCACTTCGAAATCCGCACGGGCCCCGGGTACGGCACGGACATCAACCCCCTCAGCTATCTGCGGGGGCGCGGCGTCCGGCTGTGAAGTCGCGGGCCTTCACGGACACGGACACGGACACGGACGCCCGCGGACGCGTTCAAGCACCGGGCACCGGGCACCGGGCACCGGGCACCGGGCACCGGGCCACCATCACCGGAACCGGGCATCCATC
>DATMEI010000368.1:0-2447 GCA_035556995.1 Streptomyces sp. | reverse complement strand
CTCGTAGATGCAGTCGACCGGGCACTCCTCGATGCATGACTTGTCCATGACGTCGATGCACGGAGCGGCGATGATGTAGGGCATGGTGAGCCTCCTGTCTCAACGGCAGGACGGGAAGGAGCGCGAGACCCCCCGCGGGAGCCCGCGAGAATCCGCGGGACCCGCAGGAAACCCGCGGGATGAAAGCGGCTCCCGTCACGCCGGTACGGGCAAGGCCGGGCCGTCGGTCGAGTGCCCGGGGAAGAGCTGCTCGTCCGGATCGATGTGCACCGCGGCGTTGTTGACGGCCGTGGCCACCTCTCCGAACCCGACAGCGATCAGCCGGACCTTGCCCTCGTAGTCGGTGATGTCTCCGGCGGCGAAGATGCCCGGGATGTTGGTGCGCATCGCCGAATCGACAGCCAGATGGCGGTTGTTGTGCAGTTCGACGCCCCATTCGCGCAGCGGGCCGAGGTTGGCGGTGAAGCCGAGCGCGGCCACCAGCTTCTGGCACGGGAGCGAACGCGGTTCGTTCTCGCCCTTCACCGTGACCTCGACGCCTTCGAGCCGCTCGCCGCCCGAAGTCCGTGTCACCTGGGCGTTGGTGACGACCTCGACCGGGGACGCCTTGAGCTGTTCCAACGACCCGTGGTGGGCTCGGAATGCCTCGCGGCGGTGGACGAGTGTGACGCTGTCGGCGACCGGCTCCAGCATCAGCGCCCAGTCGACGGCGCTGTCTCCGCCGCCGACGATCACGACGTCCTTGCCTGCGTACTCCGCCGCCGAGGGGACGAAGTACTCCAGGCCCCTGCCGAGGTGGTCCTCACCCGCAGGCAGCGGGCGCGGCGTGAACGTGCCGATCCCGCCGGTGACCACCACCGCGGCGGCGGCGATCTCGGTGCCGGAGCCGGTCTTGACGATCAGCAGATCGGGCCGTCCGTCGCGGGCGACTCTGTCGAAGCGCTGCGCCTCCTCACCGAGTACGTAGACCGGGTCGTAGGGTGCGGCCTGTTCTACGAGGTTGCCGATCAGGTTCCGACCCGACACGGCGGGGAAACCGGCGATGTCGTAGATCTGCTTCTCCGGGTACATGGCGCTGACTTGGCCGCCGACCTGGCTGAGGGAGTCCACGACGGCCACCTTCAGTCCGCGGACACCGGCGTAGTACGCGCCGAACAGTCCGGCCGGGCCGGCGCCGACGATCAGCAGGTCGACCTCGAGCGAACTCACGTCGGCACTCCCGGGGTTGTGGCTTGGACGTCTGATTCGGCTTCGGCGTCTGATTCGGCCTCGGCCTCGGCTTCGGCTTCGGCTCGGTCCTCGGCCTCGGTGGTGTGCCTGGCGGCGTGCAGCCGGCCGTCGGCGTTGTCGACGAGGTCACGGACCTTGAACCGCTGGATCTTGCCCGTGGCGGTCTTGGGCAGCTCGTCGAGGAAGAGCACCGCCCGCGGACGCTTGAACGCGGCGAGTCCGTCGCGGCACCACTGGATCAACTCCTCAGCCGTGACGTCCCGTTCGGGCGGTCCAGCGACGACGCACGCCACCGGTTTCTCCAGCCCGGAGGTGTCCGTACGGGCCACCACGGCCGCTTCCGCGACGGCCGGGTGCTCCAGCAGCCGGCTCTCCACCTCGGCGGGTGAGACCCAGATGCCGCCTGCCTTGAGCAGGTCGTTGTCGCGGCCGAGGCAGGTGTAGGTGCCGTCCTCGGACCGTACGTAGGTGTCTCCCGTGCTGAGCCACTCACCCTGGAAGACCAGCCTGCTGGCGTCCGTACGGCGCCAGTAGCCCTGCGCGATCGACTCACCGCGCACATGCAGCGACCCGGGGGTGCCGTCCTGTACGACGCCGCCCTCCGCGTCACGCAACTCGATGTCGTAGCCGGGCACGGGCAGCCCCGTGGATCCGGCCCGTACCTCGCCCGGCCGGTTGGACAGGAAGATGTGCAGGGCCTCGGTCGATCCGATTCCGTCGAGTATCTCGACGCCGAACTTCCCCTGGAATCCGTTCAGAAGACGGGCCGGGAGAGCTTCGCCCGCCGAGACGCCCAGCCTCACCGACGAGAAGGTCTCGTCCGGAAGGTCGCCGGCCAGCAGTGCCGCGTAGAAGGTCGGGACGCCGAAGAACAGCGTCGGCCGGTCCTCGCGCACCCGCTCACCCACCACGGCGGGCGTCGGGCGGCGTGGTTCGAGGACGGTGGTGGCGCCCACGGAGAGCGGGAAGAACGCCGAGTTGCCGATGCCGTAGGCGAAGAAGAGCTTCGCGACGGAGAAGCAGGAGTCGTCGGGAGTGATACCGAGGACCTGGGCGCCGTAAGTCTCGCAGACGTGGCGGATGTTGGCGTGCCGGTGCATGGCGCCCTTCGGAGAACCGGTGGTTCCCGAGGTGTAGAGCCACAGCGCCCAGGTGTCCTCGGTGGTGGCTGCCGCCTCACGCTGCCCTGCGGGGGCCGCCGCACCGATGCGTATCAA
>DATMEI010000367.1:0-5932 GCA_035556995.1 Streptomyces sp. | reverse complement strand
CTCACCCCGCAGTCCGACGGGCTTGCCCTTGTCGTCGTGCGAGCCGTTGTAGAACTCCCACGCCCTGCGGAGCTCGTTCTGCTGGATGTGGCTGGGCGCGATGTTGTGGTCGATGGCCTCGCCGTCCATGGCGGAGAGGTTCACCCAGCCGGTCGTCTCCGAGGCGCCGTCCTCCTTGGCGACCTTCGCGCGGGCGTGCACGGCTATGTTCTGCTGCAGGGGGTTCGGGGCGAACAGCTTCCAGTTCTGTTCGAACTCCGGGTAGATGTAGTCGTCGACGCCCTGGCCGTGCTTCTTGGTCATGGTGTTCGAGGGCGCGACGTGCAGGAAGACCATCGCGAGGTGGACGGTCACGGCGACCGCCGCCACCGCGACGGAGACAGCCACGACCACGCGCGCGGGCAGCGACATGGCCGCCAGGCCTCCGCCGCCCACTTCACCGGGCCGCCGTCCGCTCTCTGGCGGCGGTGCCTGCTGCTCTGCTGGCTCCATGCCCTCCCCTGCTCCCCACGTCCATGTCCCGAGGTACGGCCTCAGAGATTATTCGAGCCTTGACACCCTATGGGGCCGCACCTCACCATTGAACCGAACGATCGGTCGGTAGGGAGCGCGGCTGTGGCCGCCGGCAAGGGGGTCGCGATGACATCGGTGCTGCTCGGCGAAGGCGCTCAGAGCGCTGAGGACGCTGCGGGACCGCTCGCGGACTTCGACACCGCGATCGCCGCGGAGGAGCGCATCGAGCCCCGCGACTGGATGCCGGACGACTACCGCAAGACGCTGGTCCGGCAGATGGCCCAGCATGCGCACTCCGAAATCATCGGCATGCAGCCCGAGGCGAACTGGATCACGCGAGCGCCCTCGCTGCGCCGCAAGGCCATCCTGATGGCCAAGGTGCAGGACGAAGCGGGGCACGGTCTGTATCTCTACAGCGCGGCGGAGACGCTGGGCACCAGCCGCGAAGAGCTCCTCGACAAGTTGCACTCCGGACGTCAGAAGTACTCCTCGATCTTCAACTACCCCACCCTGACCTGGGCGGACGTGGGTGCGATCGGCTGGCTCGTCGACGGCGCGGCGATCACGAACCAGGTGCCGCTGTGCCGCTGCTCCTACGGGCCGTACGCACGGGCGATGACCCGCATCTGCAAGGAGGAGTCCTTCCATCAACGGCAGGGCTTCGAGCTGCTGCTGGCGCTCAGCCGCGGCACCGAGGCACAGCACGCCATGGCGCAGGACGCCGTGGACCGCTGGTGGTGGCCCTCGCTGATGATGTTCGGTCCGCCGGACGACGAGTCCGCGCACAGCGCGCGTTCCATGGCCTGGAAGATCAAACGGCACTCGAACGACGACCTGCGCCAGCGCTTCGTCGACATCTGCGTGCCGCAGGCCGAAGCGCTCGGCCTCACCCTCCCCGACCCGGACCTGCGCTGGAACGAGGAGCTGGGCCAGTGGGACTTCGGCCCGATCGACTGGGAGGAGTTCCGCCAGGTGCTCCAGGGCAACGGGCCGTGCAACGAGGAGCGGATCAGTAACCGCAGGCAGGCGCATGAAGAGGGTGCCTGGGTGCGTGAGGCGGCAGCGGCGTACGCGGCGAAGCAGGCAGGGAACCGGCTGGGCCGGAGCCAGGAGCAGGACGAGGCGGAGACGGCGGTGAGCCCACGATGAGCACCACGGACTGGCCTCTGTGGGAGGTGTTCGTGCGCAGCAGGCGCGGCCTGTCGCACACCCACGCCGGCAGCCTGCACGCGCCCGACGCCGAGATGGCCCTGCGTAACGCGCGCGATCTCTACACGCGCCGCTCCGAAGGCGTCTCGGTGTGGGTCGTCCCGTCCCACGAGATCACCGCGTCCTCCCCCGATGAGAAGGACCCCTTCTTCGCACCGGCCGCGGACAAGCCGTACCGCCACCCGACGTTCTACGAAGTGCCGGAAGGGGTGCGGAACCTGTGACGCGCTCAGAGGCCCGTCCTCCGGGTGAGGGTGCTCAGCTCGCGCAGCTCGACAGTCCGCTGCTGCCGCTGGCCGACGACGCCCTCGTGCTCTCCCACCGGCTGGGGGAGTGGGCGGGGCACGCCCCGGTGCTCGAGGAGGAGCTGGCGCTGGCCAACATCGCGCTCGACCTGCTGGGCCAGGCACGCACGCTCTACTCCGAGCTGGGCGACGAGGACGAGTTGGCCTTCCTTCGGGAGGAACGGGCCTTCCGCAATTGCCAGTTGGTCGAGCAGCCCAACGGCGACTTCGCCCACACCATGATCCGCCAGCTCTACTTCTCCGCCTACCAGGAGCTGCTGTTCACCCAGCTCGCCGAGCGCGGGCATCCCCTCGCCGCGAAGGCCGTCAAGGAGACCGAGTACCACCGGGACCACGCAGAGCACTGGACTCTGCGCCTGGGCGACGGCACACCGGAGAGCCACGCCCGCGCTCAGCAGGCCGCGGACGCCCTGTGGCGGTACACGGGTGAGCTGTTCCAGCCGCTGCAAGGGCCGGAGCCCGTCGGCGCGGTCGACTGGGACGCGCTGCGCGAAAGCTGGACGGAGCGGATCACCCGCACCCTCGAAGCCGCGACGCTCGTCGTTCCCGCCGCTCCGCAGCACGGCGCATGGACGGCCGGCGCGGGCCGGCAGGGCCTGCACACCGAATCCTTCGGGCGGATGCTCGCCGAGATGCAGCATCTGCACCGCAGCCACCCGGGGGCGTCGTGGTGACCGAGGCGGAGCGCGAAGCGCGGGGAGCGTCCGCCGCCGGCGAACGCCGGCAGCGCGACCTGACCGCCTGGGCCGGCTCCGTCCCGGACCCGGAGCTTCCGGTCATCACACTGGCCGAGCTCGGAGTGCTGCGCGGCGTACGGGAGACGGCGCCCGGCGGCCCCGTGGAGGTCGAGATCACCCCTACGTACACCGGCTGCCCGGCCATCGAGACCATGGCCACCGACATCGAGCGCGTACTGCGTGAGAACGGAGTGCCGGAGGTCACCGTCCGCACTGTCCTCGCGCCGCCCTGGACCACCGACGACATCACACCGGAGGGACGCCGCAAGCTGGCCGCTTCCGGCATCGCGCCCCCGCGAGGCGGTTCGGCACCGGGAAGCGGCCCCGTCGCCCTGGCCCTCGCCATCCGCTGCCCGAACTGCGGATCGACCGAGACGACCCTGATCAGCCGGTTCTCCTCCACCGCCTGCAAGGCGCTGCGCCGCTGCGAGGCCTGCCGGGAGCCGTTCGACCACTTCAAGGAGCTGTGAGGAGCGCCGTGAGCACCTTCCATCCGCTTCAGGTCACGGCAGTCGACCGGCTCACCGACGACGCGGTCGCGCTCACCCTCGCCGTGCCGCCGGAGCTGCGCTCCCTCTACGGCTACACCCCGGGTCAGAACATCGCCCTGCGCCGTCGCCGTACCGGGTCCGCAGCAGATCCCGGGGCCGACGCCCTGCCAGCCGGCGCCGAGGTCAGACGTACGTACTCCCTCTGTGCCCCCGCCGCCGAAGCACCGGCGACGCTGCGCATCGGCATCCGCGGGATCGAGGGAGGCGACTTCTCCAGCTACGCGGTCAAGGAGCTGACGCCCGGCGACACCGTCGACGTGCTGCCTCCCACGGGCCGCTTCGTCCTCGAACCGCGGCACGGACACTTCGCCGCCGTCGTGGGAGGCAGCGGCATCACCCCGGTTCTCTCGATCGCGGCCACGCTGCTCGCCCGCGAGCCCGGGGCCCGCTTCTGCCTGGTACGCAGCGACAGGTCCACGGCCTCCACGATGTTCCTGGAGGAGGCCGCCGACTTGAAGGACCGCTTCCCCGACCGCTTCCAGCTGGTGACCGCCTTCTCCCGTGAGGAGCAGCAGAGCGGCCTGCCCACCGGCCGTCTCGATGAGGAGCGGCTGAGCGGGCTGCTGCCCTCACTGCTTCCCGTACCGGACATCGACGGCTGGTATCTGTGCGGCCCGCTGGGC
Organism: Streptomyces sp.; assembly: GCA_035556995.1. Classification (GTDB taxonomy): domain Bacteria; phylum Actinomycetota; class Actinomycetes; order Streptomycetales; family Streptomycetaceae; genus Streptomyces. The sequence goes on along the minus strand of DATMEI010000367.1, from coordinate 1,994 downwards.
CTCGTCGAGGGAGCCTCGCGGGCGCTGCGGGGTCTCGGGGTGCCGAGGGCACGTATCCACCAGGAGATCTTCCACGTCACGGACGCGCCCCCGGCGGGTGGCGCACCCGGCGCCGGTGCACGTGAGACCGGTGCCACGGGCGGGGACGCGGACGGTACCGCCCCCGTCCGTACGGCCTCCGTGACCGCGACTCTCGACGGACGCTCGGGCTGCTGGCCGATGGACGACGGCGAGTCAGTGCTGGAGACCGTGCTGCGCCATCGTGCCGATGCGCCCTTCGCGTGCAAGGGCGGGGTGTGCGGCACCTGCCGGGTCCGTCTGGGCTCGGGCGAGGTGCGTATGGAGCGCAACTACGCACTGGAGCAGGACGAGTTGGCCGCAGGCTATGTGCTGGCCTGCCAGTCCCATCCGGTGACCGAGGCCGTGGAGGTGGACTTCGACGGCTGACCGGCAGACCGGCCCGGCTGTCAGGGCGTGCCGCCCGGACCAACTGCTCGGACGGGCTGCGCCGCCACGCCTCACAGGACGTACGCGGACCCCGTGTCCCCCGTCAGCGGTCGCCCGGCCGCTTCCCAGGCGAGCATGCCGCCGTCGACGTTCACCGCGTCCACGCCCTGCTGGCGCAGGTACTGGGTGACCTGTGCCGACCGTCCGCCGACCCGGCAGACCACGTAGACCCGTTCTTCCTCGCCCGCGCGCTCGGTCAACTCAGCGACCCTGCCGACGAATTCACTCATCGGAATGTGCAGCGCGCCTTCCGCGCGCCCGGCCGTCCACTCCTCGTTCTCACGGACGTCCAGCAACAGCGCGTCCGCGGGCACCGAAGCGACGTCGACCTGCGGCAACTGACCGTTCTGCATGGCGTACAGCTCTCTCTCAGTTCTCTTCCGTGCCCGTGCCCGTGGTGCCCGTGCCCGTGGCCGATTGGGTGCTCTCCGAGGCCTGGCCGCCGGATTCCGCCGTACCTGCGGCTGCGTCCCTCACCCGCGTCAGGCGCACCAACTCCGCCTCCCGCGCGGCCACTTGCTCCAGCAGCTGCTCGGCGATCTCCTCCAGCAGCGCGTCGGGATCGTCGGGGGCCATCTTCAGCATCGCGCCGATCGCGCTCTGCTCCATCTCCGCGACCATCGCCGTCAGCGCTTCCTTCCGCTCCGCCAGCCACTCCAGGCGGGCGTAGAGGACCTCGCTGTGCGGCAGCCGGACTTCCGGCTCCTCTTCGCGAGGCCCGTTCTCCCACTCCTCCAGCAGGACGCGCAGAGCGTCCGTATCGCCTTCCGCGTAGGCCTTGTTGACGCGTTGGAGGAACGACTCACGGCGCTTGCGCTCCGCTTCCTCCTGCGCAAGGTCGGGGTGAGCCTTGCGCACCAGCTCGCGGTACGCCTTGCGCGCGTCCTCGCTCGGCCGCACCCGGCTCGGCGGCTGCACGTTCTGCTCGGTGAGCATCGCGGCTGCCTCGGGCGAGAGCCCCTCGGAGTCGATCCAGCCGTGGAAGAGCTCCTCGACCTGGGGCATCGGCAGCACGGCTGCCCGTGCCTCCTGCGCCTTGCGCACGTCTTCCGGGTCACCGCTGATCGCCGCGGTCACTTCGGCGATGCCCGCGTCCAGCTCGTCGAGGCGCGCGTACATGGGGCCGAGGCGCTGATGGTGCAGGCGGGAGAAGTTCTCGATCTCGATGCGGAACGTCTCCACCGCGATCTCGTACTCGATCAGCGCGTTCTCGGCCGCCCGTACGGCCCGCTCGAGGCGCTCGGTACTGGGCTCCGCAGCCCGAGGCCCGCCGTCGCGTCCTTCATGCCGGCCCGGCTCGTCCGGCTGCCCCGGCCCGTCCGGCGGCCCGGACTGCTCCGGCTCTTCGGCTTGCGCTTCCGGGTTCGCTCTCATCGGGCCCACCCTACGGAAGGGCGTCCAGCCTTCCCAGCGCGCCTGTGAGGATCACGAACGGAACTCCTCGGGGCAGCCCGCCGCTTCGTCCGGCAGGTGCGCTTCCGCCCAGC
>DATMEI010000366.1:0-4546 GCA_035556995.1 Streptomyces sp. | reverse complement strand
GATGGCCAGACGGGACTTTCAATGCACGCCCATTGTGCCAGGCACCACCGGCGGGTCCGTGCCTACGGCCGGAAACCGCCGCCTCGCGACGGGCTTCCGCTGCTCTCGGAAGGGCTCTCGGAACGGCTCGCGCCGGCTGCTGCACCGCCTGCTGTCCCGCCCGCTTCCTCGCCCGCGGGATCCGCCGGCACGGCCCGCGCAGGGCCTCCGCCGGCGACGACTTCCGTACGGCTCCGTCGTGCCCTGTGCTTCGCGAGCGGTGCGGCCAGCGTCGTCACCAGGCCGAACAGTGCGATGGCCAGCACCACGATGCTGGCGCCGGGCGGTACGTCCGCGTAGAACGAGGTCGCGGTACCCGACACGGTCACGGCGACCCCGAACAGCACGGACACCCCCAGCGTCCCCGCGAATCCACGGGTGGCCTGCTGGGCGGCGGCCACCGGAATCACCATCAGCGCGCTCACCAGCAGCAGACCGACCACCCGCATCGCCACGGTGACCGTCACGGCGGCGGTCACGGCCAGAAGCAGGTTCAGCAGCCGTACCGGCAGCCCTGTGACCCGCGCGAACTCCTCGTCCTGGCAGACGGCGAACAGCTGGCGCCGCAGCCCCAGCGACCCGGCGAGCACGAAGGCCGACAGGCAGACGATGGCGATCACGTCGGAGTTGGAGACGGTCGTGACGGAGCCGAAGAGATAGGTGGTGAGGCTTGCGTTGGAGCCGTTCGGCGACAAGTTGATGATCATGACGCCGCCGGCCATGCCGCCGTAGAAGAGCATTGCGAGGGCGAGATCGCCGCGCGCCTTCCCGTACCAGCGGATCAGCTCCATCGTGACCGCTCCGAGCGAGGCGACGAGCACCGCCGTCCACACGGGGTTGGTGTTCAGCAGGAAGCCGAGGGCGACGCCGGTGAGTGCGACGTGGCCGATGCCGTCGCCCATGATCGCCTGGCGGCGCTGCACCAGGTAGATGCCCACGGCCGGTGCCGCGATGCCCCCGAGCAGCGCGGCGAGCAGCGCCCGCTGCATGAAGGGGTAGGTGAGCAGCTCGGTCATACGTGCGTCCCGGGGTTCGCTTCGCTCACGGACAGGCCTGTACGGATCGCCGCGGCAGCCCCTTCGGCGTCGTGGACGTCTTGCGGATGGCAGGCGAGGTCGTGCAGGGCCTCGGGGTCCGCCACGCGCTCCACCAGGCCGTCCCGCAGGACGGCGGCACGGTCGATCAGCGGGGCGAACGGGCCCAGTTCGTGCAGGACGAGAAGGACGGACGTACCGCGACCGACCTGCTCGCGCAGCGCCTCGGCCAGTACGTCCTGGCTGGTCAGGTCCATCCCCGCCAACGGCTCGTCCATGATCAGCAGATCGGGCTCACCGGCGAGGGCCCGGGCGATCAGCACACGCTGGTGCTGGCCGCCGGAGAGGGCGTTGACGGAGTCCCTGGCGCGGTCGGCCATGCCGGCCAGCTCCAGCGCCCGGGTGACGGCGGCCCTGTCGGCGCGGCCGAGGGGACGCAGTCCCGTATGGGCGAGGCGGCCCGAGGAGACCACCTCCCGCACGGTCGCGGGGACGCCGCCGGCGGCGGTGGAGCGCTGCGGCACGTAACCGATGCGGCGCCATTGCCGGAAGCGGGCGAAGGGTGTGCCGAAGAGTTCGAGATCGCCGGAGGAGAGCGGCACCTGACCGATGACGGCGCGGACAGCCGTGGACTTGCCCGAGCCGTTGGCTCCGAGCAGGGCCACGACCTCGCCGCGGTCCACGGTCAGGTCGATGCCGCGCAGCACCGTGCGTGCCCCCAGGGAGGCTGTGGCGGCGCGGAGGGAGATCACTGTCTCCGGTGCGGCCATGGGCTGGGCCTTCCTCGATGGTGGATCTTCGGGTGCTCGGCAGGCGGGGCGGCGAGGGCGGCGGAGGGCTGGGGCCGGCGGACTGAGGGGTCTCAGTCGGCGCCGAGAGCGGTCCGCAGGGAGATCAGGTTCTGGTGCATGACCGAGAAGTAGTCCTGGTCCTTCTTCACGCCCTCCAGAGGGCTGAGTACCCCTGTCTTGAGGTTCAGATCGTTCGCGAGGGTCTTCGCCGTCTTGTCGCTGGCGCTCGCCTCGAAGAAGACGGTGTCGACGTCGTCGGCCTTGGCGATCTTGTGCAGTTCCTTCATGCGGGCGCCGCTCGGCTCGGAGTCGGGGTCGACGCCGGAGACGGACGCCTCGTGCAGCCCGTACCGCTCGGCGAGATAGCCGAAGGCGGCGTGTGTGGTGATGAACGTGTCCGTCTTCTTCGACTTCAGAGCGTCCTTGTACTCCTTGTCGAGCTCCGTGAGGCGCTTGCCCAGGTCGCGGGCGTTCTTGGCGTACTCCGCCTTGTGCGCCGGGTCTGCCTTGGCGAGTTCTTCCCCGACCCCCTTGGCGATCTTGGAGTACCGCAGGGGGTCGAGCCACACGTGCGGGTCGGTGCCCTCCCCGCCGGCTCCCCCGGAGTGGTCGTGCCCGTGCTCCTTGCCGTGCTCCTCACCGTGCACCTCTTCGCCGTGCTTCTTGAGCTCGGTGTAGGAGGAGGCCTCGGCGACCCGCTCGGGCTGGGCCTGCTGGATGCCTTCGTCGACGGCGGGCTGGAGCCCCTTGAGGTAGACGACGAGACCGGCCTCGCTGAGGCGGGCGGTCTGCTTGGGGCTGAGCTCCAGGTCGTGCGGCTCGGTGCCCGGCTTGGTCAGGGACTCGACTTCGACATGCTCGCCGCCTATCTGCTCGGCGAGGAACTGCATCGGGTAGAAGGACGCGACGACGTTCACCTTCCCGTCCTCTTTCGCGCCGCTTCCGCCGCTGCCGCAGGCGGTGAGACCGAGCGCGCCGACGCCGAGTGCGGTCGCGGCCGATACGGTGCGTATGAGTCGACGAGAGGCGTTCATGACACTCATTTTCAGCCTTCTTGGAAACGATTGTCAAATGATGTGGCCACGCGGACCGCGCTCGACTTGCTCCCGGCTTGCTTCGCGCACCGCTCTCGTGCGAATCGCAGTACCGATGGGGGAACCGATGGCCGTACCGATTTGATCCGGCCCCCTCATGGATCGGTAACCTGAAGTATTCCGTCCGCCGTTGATGAAGAGAGCACTGTGGCCGCCGACAAGATCGACACCATCGTCAGCCTGAGCAAACGCCGTGGCTTCGTGTACCCGTGCAGTGAGATCTACGGCGGTCAGCGTGCCGCCTGGGACTACGGGCCACTCGGCGTCGAACTCAAGGAGAACATCAAGCGTCAGTGGTGGCGCTCCATGGTCACCTCGCGCGACGACGTGGTCGGGATCGACTCGTCGGTGATCCTGGCCCCGCAGGTGTGGGAGGCATCGGGGCACGTCGCGACCTTCACCGACCCGTTGACCGAGTGCACTTCCTGCCACAAGCGGTTCCGGGCCGATCACCTGGAGGAGGCGTACGAGGCCAAGCACGGGCGCCCGCCCGCGCAGGGCCTCGCCGACATCAACTGCCCGCACTGCGGCAACAAGGGCGCCTTCACCGAGCCCAAGCAGTTCTCCGGGCTGCTCTCCACGCACCTCGGTCCCACCCAGGACGCGGGCTCGGTCGCCTATCTGCGGCCCGAGACCGCGCAGGGCATCTTCACCAACTTCGCGGCCGTGCAGCAGACTTCGCGCAAGAAGCCGCCGTTCGGCATCGCGCAGACGGGCAAGTCCTTCCGCAACGAGATCACGCCGGGCAACTTCATCTTCCGCACCCGCGAATTCGAGCAGATGGAGATGGAGTTCTTCGTCAAACCGGGCGAGGACGAGCAGTGGCACGAGTACTGGATGCAGCAGCGCTGGAACTGGTACACGGACCTCGGCATCCGCGAGGAGAACATCCGCTGGTTCGACCACCCCGCGGAGAAGCTCTCCCACTACTCGAAGCGCACCGCCGACATCGAGTACCGCTTCAACTTCGGCGGCAGCGAATTCTCCGAGCTCGAAGGCGTCGCCAACCGCACCGACTTCGACCTCACCGCCCACTCCAAGGCCTCCGGTCAGGACCTCTCCTACTTCGACCAGGAGGCGGGCGAGCGCTGGGTCCCGTACGTCATCGAGCCCGCGGCCGGCGTCAACCGCGCGATGCTGGCCTTCATGCTCGACGCCTACATCGAGGACGAGGCGCCCAACGCCAAGGGCAAGCTGGAGAAGCGCACCGTGATGCGCCTCGACCCGCGGCTCGCTCCCGTGAAGGTCGCTGTGCTTCCGCTCTCCCGTAACGAGAAGCTGTCACCGAAGGCGCGCGGTCTCGCCGAGGCGCTGCGCAAGAACTGGAACATCGAGTTCGACGACGCCGGCGCGATCGGCCGCCGCTACCGCCGCCAGGACGAGATCGGCACGCCCTTCTGCGTAACCGTCGACTTCGACACCCTGGACGACAACGCCGTCACGGTGCGCGAGCGGGACACCATGAAGCAGGACCGCATCTCGCTGGACCAGATCGAGGGCTACCTCGCGGGGCGGCTGCTGGGCTGCTGAGCCGAACGCATGTGAGAGGGCCGGTTCCGCCGCGGTGTGGGACCGGCCCTCTTCTTTG
>DATMEI010000365.1:0-2450 GCA_035556995.1 Streptomyces sp. | reverse complement strand
CTGACGGCCGACGTCTACGTAAAGGCGCGCACGCTGGGCGAACGGGACTGGCAGCTGGCGGAAGTCGCCGAGGGCGCTGTGCTGCTCGATCCGCAGCGCGTCACACAGGCGATGGTGCAGCTCGCGCAGAACGCCGTTCAGCACACGGCGCCGGGCGCGGCCATCCGCATAGGATCCCGGCGCCGCCCCGGCACCACTGCGGGCACCGGCGAGACCGTCGAGCTGTACGTCACCGACCAGGGCCCGGGCATACGCCCGGAGGATGCACAGCTGATCTTCGAGCGCTTCCGCCGGGGCACCACCCGGCGCGGTGTATGGGACAGGGGATTCCCGCTGCCGGACACCGCGTCGGGCGGCGGCGCCGGGCTCGGCCTCTCCATCGTCAAGTCCATCGCGGAGGGGCATCCGGGGGGCCGCGTGGAACTGCGTCCCACCGAGGGCGGCGGCGCCACCTTCGTACTCGTCATGCAGGCGGGGGAACCAGGAGAGGACACATGAACCGCATCCTGATCGTGGAGGACGAGGAGCGCATCGCCTCGTTCGTCGAAAAGGGCCTGCGCGCCAACGGATTCACCACCAGCGTCGCCGCCGACGGCAACACCGCCTTCGACTTTGCCTGCACGGGCGGCTTCGACCTCGTCGTCCTCGACATCGGCCTGCCCGGCCGGGACGGCTTCACGGTACTGCGCGAACTGCGCGAGTCCCGGGTGACCTTGCCGGTGATCGTGCTGACCGCGCGGGACTCCGTACGGGACACGGTGGCGGGCCTCGAAGGCGGCGCCGACGACTGGATGACCAAGCCGTTCCGCTTCGAGGAACTGCTGGCCCGCGTCCGGCTGCGCCTGCGCACGGCGGCACGCGCACCTGAAGTGACGGTGCTGCGCAGCGGTGACCTGACGCTGGACCTGCGTACGCGGCGGGCACGCGCGGAAGAGCGGACGGTGGACCTGACGGCGCGGGAGTTCGTGCTGCTGGAACTGTTCCTCCGGCACCCGGGACAGGTGCTCTCGCGCGAGCAGATCCTCTCCCACGTCTGGGGCTACGACTTCGACCCGGGCTCGAACATCGTCGACGTGTACGTACGTGCGCTGCGGAAGAAACTGGGCACAGACCGGGTGGAGACCGTGCGCGGGATGGGCTACCGTCTCCCGTGATTCAACGCTATGCCGGTTGTTGCCTGACATGTTGCGGATCATCGTGAAGTCACCTTCATAAAGCCCTCATCAGTGGCTCACGGCGACTCACAAGACTGCTGTGCATGACCTTGAGCCCCCGCCAGGCAGCGCCCCTGTGCCTGGCCCTCAGCATCTGCGCGCTGGTCGCCGTCCCGGGCAACTTCCCCGGGCTGAGCGGTGACGCCCGCCTCGCCCTCGCCGTGTTCACGCTCGCCACCTGCGCCTGGGTGAGCACACCGATCGACGACACCTACATCGCACTGGGTGCGGGACTGGCACTTACCACGACCGGCGTCATCAGCAGCGACGTGCTCTTCGGGACGCTCGGCGACGAAACGGTGTGGCTGCTGGTCTGCGCCTTCGTCCTCGCCGCCGCAGTCTCACGCACCGGGCTGGCGTCACGTGCGGCCGCCTTCCTGGTGAGCGGCGCGAGATCCGTACGGCAGCTGGTCCACCTCACCACCGCAGCCCTGGTCGTCAGTGCCTTCGCCATCCCCGCGACATCGGGGCGGGCCGCACTCGCGCTCCCCGTCTTCCTCGCCCTCGCCAAGGTACTGGCGGGACGAACCCGGCTGATCGTGATGCTGGCACTGCTCTTCCCCACGGTCATCTTGCTCTCCGCAGTCGCGACCCTCATCGGTGCGGGCGCACACCTGATCACGGTCAACGTGCTGTGGGAGACGACGGGCGAGCACATCGGATTCACGCAGTGGCTGCTGCTAGGGCTTCCGCTCGCCGTCGTCAGCTCCCATCTCGCAGCGGAGGCCGTCCTGTTGACGACGACGCGCAGGGAGGACCGCCGGGGCTCTGTCCGGATCACCGCCGAGGACATCGGGGAGCACTCGGAGAACCCCGTCACAGGCCCTCTGTCACAGAACGAGGCACGCTCGGCCCTGCTGCTCGTCACCGTCGTCACGCTGTGGTGCAGCGAACCCCTGCACGGGGTCTCGCCCGCGCTCGTGGCACTGATCGGCGCGGTCGTCGCGGCATCACCGGTTCTGGGGACCGTCGGGCTGAAGGACGCGCTCATAACCGTGCCGTGGTCGCTGCTGCTGTTCATGGCCGCAACGATGGCGATGGGCGTTGCCCTGTCGGAGTCGGGAGCGGCGAAGTGGCTGGTGAACGGGTTTCCCGGTGGTGACTCCGTACCGCCGTGGCTCTTCCTCACCGTGGTTGTCGTGGTGAGTACGGCAGCACATCTGCTGCTCCAGTCGCGTTCAGCCCGCTCCAGCGTGCTCGTCCCGCTGGTCGTCGCGGCGGCGGCCGGTGCGGGCA
>DATMEI010000364.1:0-2937 GCA_035556995.1 Streptomyces sp. | reverse complement strand
CCGGCCGCACCCTCGAGGGCTCGTCCAGCCTGTACCGCCTCGCCGAGGAGTCGGTGCAGCGGCTGCGCGAGAACGTCGGTGCCGTCGACATCGTCAAGCGCACCGAGGTGGGCACCTCGTCGGCACCGGGCCTCGTCGATGCCCCGGGGATCGTGCAGAATCTGCGCATCCAGGCCGTCGTCAACGAGCAGCCGATGGAGCTCGCGCAGAGCCAGTTCATCCTGATGCTGGAGAACGAGCAGCAGCGCAGTGAACGCGTCGAGATCGAGGTCGCGCTGACAACGAAGACGAGCCAGCTCGAGGACCTCCTCGAGGACTTCCAGGCCTTCATCTCCTCCCTCCGCCCGGCCAACCCCCCGGAGGGCTGAAGACCGGCCTGACGCCGCGACACGACTTCTCCGCCTCCTCGAACTGCTCCGGCAGGAACAGGAGTTGGAGCGTGTTCGTGCCGCGCAGGGTCGGCGCGACGATGGGGCGACGAACGGGAGTCCGGAAGACCCTCGTTGAGACCGCGGATGAGACTGCCGACGACGAAGGTCCCGACCGCCTGAGCGGCCGGGACCTTACGGAGCTGCGCTTGTCCGGCGCCGGCCCGGGGATTCCATCGGTACGGGCAATTCGTGCAGCCTGGTCATGGGGGAGCAGAAGACGGGGACGAAGGCCAACGCCAGGCACGCCGCCCCGGCCCAGACCGCGGCGCGTACGGAGATCAATTCCCCCGTCAGGCCGCCCAGGACCGAGCCGATCGCGAGTGCGCCGGTGAGCAGGAAGCGGAAGGTGGCGTTCATCCGGCCCAGCAGCCGACTCGGCGTCAGGCGCTGGCGGAGACTCACCGCGAACACGTTGCGGATGCCGGTCTTCGTCATCACGGCCAGCCATCCGGCCCCCGCGAGCCAGAGCCACGGGCTGCGCCCGACAAGGCCCACGAGCAGCCCCAAGGCCCCTGCGGAGAGCCGGAGTTCACGGGTGAACAGCACGGGCAGCATGGCGTTGATCATTTGCGATCCCAGGTTGGTGAGGGTCGCGGTGGATGCGAGTGCGCGCAGTTCGCGACTGCCACCGCCACCATCGACCTCGCCCGCCGCACAGCCTCACCCCCGGTGGCGCATCCCAGCACCTGGCGGCACTTCGCGCCGCCGGCCTGGTGAGCGCACACCGCTCGGGCCGGAAGGTGCTGTACGTACGCACCCGGGCGGCGGAGACGCTCCTGGCCGCGGCGGAGTCGAACTAGCGCGGCGGCCGTTGCGAGAGCTGTCGACGAACGTCCACCCCCGCATCCGTGGCGGGGCGGCGGCCCAACCCCTCGTACGGACGGTGTTGACCATGCCGTTGGGGCACGGTGTGCGATGGCTGGCGACCACAGCCGCGCGACGGGTATTCGGAGACTGGACATGAAACGACAACGCAGTATCGGCCGGAGCTCGGCCCTGGCGGTCGTCCTCGGCCTCAGCCTGAGCGGCTCGCTGGTCGCGGCGCCCGCCGTCGCGGACGGGCCTGCCCCACCGCAGGTGCGGTGGGGCACCTGCCCTGAGGATGTCGTGGCCGAAGCGGCTCCGACCGAGCTGCAGTGCGCCACCGTGCCCGTGCCGGTGAACTACGCCGACCCGGGGAGCGCCCGGATCGGCATCATGATCTCCCGGCTTGCCAGTACGAACCCGGACAAGCGGCGCGGAACACTCATGCTCAATCCGGGCGGGCCCGGAGGGTCCGGACTGGCGCTGCCCGCGCTGTTGGAAGCCCGGGGCCTTCCTGCCGGCGTCCGGGACAGCTACGACCTGATCGGTATGGACACCCGCGGCATCGGGCACTCCGCACCGGTCACGTGCGGGTTCACGCCAGAGGGCCCCTACACCGCCAACATTCCTCCCTATGCGGTCGACGACGCGGCGGTCACCGCACAGGCGAAGGTCGCAAAGCAGGTGGCCGAGCAGTGCGCGCGCCACGACCGCGACGGATTGCTGCGCCACCTGACCACGGCGAACACCGCCCGCGACCTGGACCGCATCCGGGCCGCGCTCGGTGAGGAGAAGACCAGCTACCTGGGCTACTCCTACGGCACGGCGCTGGGCGCCGCCTACGCGTCGATGTTCCCCGAGCGCTCCGACCGGATCGTGCTCGACAGCAACATCGGTGACACCCACCTCGACCGTGACGGCATGCGCCGCTACGCCCTCGGGACGGAGCAGTCGTTCCCCGACTTCGCGAAGTGGGCGGCCGCACGGCACGACAGCTATGGCCTGGGCCGCACTCCCGCGCAGATCCGCAGGACCTACTTCGCCCTCGCCGAGCGACTCGACAAGGCTCCGGTGGGAGGCTTCGACGGCAGCCTGTTGCGGCTGTACACCTTCAGCCAACTGTTCAAGAAGAAGCAGTACCCGCAGCTGGCTCAGCAATGGCAGACGCTGGCCGGCGGCGATGACACGGCGGCCCGCCGCCCGCTGTCGCAGAACGCCACCGCAGCCAAGGTGCCGTCCTCATTCGACAACTCCTTGTCGGTGTTTCTCGCCGTGACCTGCAACGACATCGAGTGGCCCGAGAACGTCGGCACCTACCGGCGCGGCGTCGCCAACGACCGCAAGCGCTACCCGCTGTTGGGCGCCGCCACCGCCAACATCACGCCCTGCGCCTTCTGGCCGCACGCCCCGGCCGAGCCGCCGGTCGCGGTCAACGACGACGGGCCGCGGAACGTGCTGCTCGTACAGAACCTGCGCGACGCCCCGACACCGCACCGCGGCGGGAAGATGCTGCGCCAGAAGTTCCCGGACCGGTCCCGGCTGCTCAGCGTCGACGACACCGGGCACGGCGCCTACGTACTCGGCGACAACCCCTGCGCGTTGAACACCACCACGCGCTACCTCGTCGAGGGCAAGATGCCCGGAAAGGACATGCTCTGCCGCGCAGGCTGATCCCCTGACCGGTTGACGGAGCGGACGTTCC
>DATMEI010000363.1:0-3951 GCA_035556995.1 Streptomyces sp. | reverse complement strand
GGAGATCTCCCTCGATCTGCTGATCGAGGCGATCGAGTCCGCGCTCCTCATCGCCTATCACCGCACCGACGGCAGCCGCCGTGATGCGCGCGTGGAGCTGGACCGCAAGACCGGGCATGTGACGGTCTGGGCCAAGGAGAGCCCGTCCGAACTGGAGGAGGACGCCGAGCCGCGCGAGTTCGACGACACCCCCAGCGGTTTCGGCCGTATCGCCGCCACCACCGCCAAGCAGGTCATCCTGCAGCGGCTGCGGGACGCCGAGGAGGAGATCACCTTCGGCGAGTACGCGGGTCGCGAGGGCGACGTCGTCGCGGGCGTCGTCCAGCAGGGCAAGGATCCCAAGAGCGTGCTGGTCGACATCGGCAAGCTGGAGGCCATCCTCCCCCCGCAGGAGCAGGTGCCCGGGGAGGACTACTCGCACGGCACCCGCCTGCGCACGTACGTGGTCCGGGTCGCCAAGGGCGTACGCGGGCCGTCCGTCACGCTCTCGCGCACCCACCCGAATCTGGTCAAGAAGCTCTTCGAGCTGGAGGTGCCCGAGATCGCCGACGGGTCGGTCGAGATCGCCGCCATCGCGCGCGAGGCCGGCCACCGTACGAAGATCGCCGTGCGTTCCATGCGCTCCGGGCTGAACGCCAAGGGGGCCTGCATCGGGCCGATGGGCGGCCGGGTGCGCAATGTCATGGCGGAGCTGCACGGCGAGAAGATCGACATCGTCGACTGGTCCGACGACCCCGCCGACCTGGTCGCTCACGCGCTCTCCCCGGCCCGTGTGAATCAGGTCGAGATCGTCGACCTCGCAGCTCGCTCGGCCCGTGTGACCGTGCCCGACTACCAGCTCTCCCTGGCCATCGGGAAAGAAGGCCAGAACGCACGTCTCGCGGCTCGGCTGACCGGCTGGCGCATCGACATCCGCCCGGACACGGCGGATGCGGGTGAGGCCGTATCGGCCGAGCCGGAATCAGCCCCCGGGCACGCTGCCGAGCAGGGCTGAAACCATAAGGGTGCTGCTTTACCCCCAAAGGGGGGCGGCGGTGCGGGGAGGTAGACTTAACAGTGTCTGGCCGGACGCGAGTCCGAGCATGCCCACAGCGCACCTGCGTGGGCTGTCGGAAGCGCTCGGACAAACCCGATCTGCTGCGTGTGGTGCTGAGCGGGGGCCGCTGCGTCCCTGATCTTCGGGGTACGCTGCCCGGCCGGGGCGCGTATCTGCATCCCACGTCGGCGTGCCTCGAGCAGGCTCTCCGCCGACGGGCGTTCAACCGGGCCTTCAGGGGTCCGGGGCCGTTCGACGTTGCGGAGCTGCACCGGCAGGTGGAGCAGATCGAGCAGGCAAAACCGTAAGACAGTCCGTTCGGAACCCTCCGTTCGGAGAGGTACCTCGCGAGTCGGAAGTAGGTCGAGATTGCGATGAGCACTCGATGAGTACGCGATGAGTACGCCCATGCATAAGTAGCGAAGGTCCGGCGGCGGATGAGCCCCCCGGACCGTAAGGAGCGAAGTGGCTAAGGTCCGGGTATATGAGCTCGCGAAGGAGCTCGGAGTCGAGAGCAAGGTCGTCATGGCCAAGCTCAACGAACTGGGCGAGTTCGTCCGCTCGGCGTCCTCGACGATCGAGGCGCCGGTAGTACGCAAATTGACAGACGCCTTCGACGCGGGCGGCGGTGCCGCCGGTGGTGGCGCCAAGAAGTCCGCAGCGAAGCCCGCGGCGCCGAAGAAGGCAGCCGCCAAGCCCGCCGCCCCCAAGCCGGGCGGTGGAGCCGCAGCCAAGACCGACGCGGGAAGCGAGAAGCCGGCCAAGGCGGAGACGCCCAAGCCGGGTGCCCCGCAGCCGGCGCCGGAGACGCCCGTCTCACCTGCTCCGGCAGCTGAGGGCGAGGCCGGTGGGCCCGTCACGCCGGCGGCACCCGTCGCGGATGAGGCCCAGGCGCCCAAGCCGGGCGGCCCCAGGCCGGGTCCCGCGAAGCCCGAGTTCACCGCGCCCGCCGAGGCCGAAGGCGCCACCAAGCCGAGTGCGACCGCTCCCAAGCCGGGCGCGGCCGCTCCCAAGCCTGGCCAGGCAACGCCCCGGCCCGCTCAGGGCGGCCAGGCTCAGGGCCAGGGCGGACGCGGCGGCCAGGGCGCACGTCCAGGACAGGGCGCAGCCAAGCCGGGCGGCCGGCCTTCCGGCCCGCGTCCGGGCAACAACCCCTTCACGTCCGGCGGTTCAACCGGAATGGCGCGCCCGCAGGCGCCCCGTCCCGGTGGTGCACCCAAGCCGGGGCAGCCCCCCAAGCCGGGACAGGGCCAGGGTCAGGGTCAGGGTCAAGGCGGTCCGCGTCCGCAGGCGCCGGGCGGCCGTGGCGGTGCCACTCCGGGCAGCATGCCGCGCCCGCAGGGCGGCGGCCAGGGCGGTCCGCGTCCCGGTGGCGGCGGTGGCGGCGGTAACCGGCCCAACCCGGGCATGATGCCGCAGCGTCCCGCTGCCGCTCCGCGTCCGGGCCCCGGCCGCGGTGGTCCCGGTGCCGGCCCCGGTCGTCCCGGTGGTGGCGGCGGTGCTGGTCGTCCCGGTGGCGGTGGCGGCGGTTTCGCCGGCCGTCCCGGTGGTGGCGGCGGTGCTGGTCGCCCTGGTGGCGGTGGCGGCGGTTTCGCCGGCCGTCCCGGTGGCGGTGGCGGCGGTCGTCCCGGATTCGCAGGCCGCCCGGGTGGTCCCGGCGGCCGTGGCGGCACGCAGGGCGCGTTCGGTCGTCCCGGCGGTCCCGCGCGGCGTGGACGCAAGTCCAAGCGGCAGCGCCGTCAGGAGTACGAGCAGATGCAGGCGCCGTCAGTCGGCGGCGTGATGCTTCCGCGCGGCAAGGGCGAGACCGTACGGCTCTCCCGCGGCGCTTCGCTCACGGACTTCGCGGAGAAGATCAACGCCAACCCGGCGTCGCTGGTCCAGGTGATGTTCAACCTGGGCGAGATGGTCACCGCGACGCAGTCGGTCTCCGACGAGACGCTGGGCCTCCTCGGCGAGGAGATGAACTACGTCGTCCAGATCGTCAGTCCGGAGGAGGAGGACCGCGAGCTTCTCGAGTCCTTCGACATCGAGTTCGGCGAGGACGAAGGCGGCGAGCAGGCGCTCACGGCGCGTCCGCCGGTCGTGACCGTCATGGGTCACGTCGACCACGGTAAGACGCGACTGCTGGACGCGATCCGCAAGACCAACGTCATCGCGGGCGAGGCCGGCGGCATCACCCAGCACATCGGTGCCTACCAGGCCGCGACCGAGGTGAACGATGAGGAGCGCAAGCTCACCTTCATCGACACCCCCGGTCACGAGGCGTTCACCGCCATGCGTGCCCGCGGTGCGAAGTCGACGGACATCGCGATCCTCGTGGTCGCGGCGAACGACGGCGTCATGCCGCAGACGATCGAGGCGCTGAACCACGCCAAGGCGGCCGACGTGCCGATCGTGGTCGCGGTCAACAAGATCGACGTCGAGGGTGCCGACCCGACGAAGGTGCGCGGTCAGCTGACCGAGTACGGCCTGGTGGCAGAGGAGTACGGCGGCGAGACCATGTTCGTCGACATCTCCGCCAAGCAGGGCGAGAACATCGAGGCGCTGCTCGAAGCGGTCGTACTGACCGCGGACGCCGCACTCGACCTGCGGGCCAACCCGGAGCAGGACGCTCAGGGCATCGCGATCGAGGCGCACCTCGACCGCGGCCGTGGCGCCGTGGCCACCGTGCTGGTTCAGCGCGGCACGCTGCGGGTCGGCGACACCATGGTCGTGGGCGACGCCTACGGCCGGGTCCGCGCGATGCTGGACGACAGGGGTGAGCACATCAAGGAGGCGGGTCCCTCGACCCCCGTCCTGGTGCTGGGTCTCACCAACGTCCCGGGCGCGGGTGACAACTTCCTGGTGGTCGAAGAGGACCGTACGGCCCGTCAGATCGCCGAGAAGCGTGCCGCCCGTGAGCGCAACGCCGC
>DATMEI010000362.1:0-8229 GCA_035556995.1 Streptomyces sp. | reverse complement strand
TCCGGGCACCTCACCCAGCAGCTCCACGATGGTCCGGCGGCGCCGGTCGAACGCCTCGCGCATCGTCGCCACCGCCGACAGGTCGCCCTCGACCGCCGCGAGCGCGGCCCGCTGGGCGACGTTGCTGACGTTCCCGGTGGCGTGGGACTGCAGGTTGACCGCGGCCTTCACGACGTCCTTGGGCCCGATCACCCATCCGACCCGCCACCCGGTCATGGCGTACGTCTTCGCGACGCCGTTGACCACGATGCACTTCTCGCGCAGCGCCGGGACGAGGGCCGGCAGCGAGGTGAACGTCGCGTCGCCGTAGACCAGGTGCTCGTAGATCTCGTCCGTGATGATCCACAGGCCCTTGTCGTACGCCCAGCGGCCGATCTCGCGGAGCCGCTCCGCCGGGTAGACCGCACCGGTCGGGTTGGACGGCGAGACGAAGAGGACGACCTTGGTCTTCTCGGTGCGCGCGGCCTCCAGTTGCTCGACCGAGACGCGGTAGCCCGTGGTCTCGTCGGCGACGACGTCGACCGGGACACCGCCCGCGAGGCGGATGGACTCGGGGTAGGTCGTCCAGTAGGGCGCCGGGACGATGACCTCGTCACCCGGGTCGAGGAGAGCGGCGAAGGACTCGTAGATGGCCTGCTTGCCGCCGTTGGTGACCAGCACCTGGGCCGGGTCGATCTCATAACCGGAATCACGGAGGGTCTTCTCGGCGATAGCGGTCTTCAGCTCGGGAAGGCCGCCGGCCGGCGTGTACCGGTGGTTCCTCGTGTCACGGCAGGCTTCGGCCGCCGCGTCCACGATGTAGTCGGGCGTCGGGAAGTCCGGCTCGCCCGCGCCGAAGCCGATCACCGGGCGCCCGGCGGCCTTCAGAGCCTTCGCCTTGGCGTTGACGGCGAGCGTCGCGGACTCGGAGATCGACCCGATGCGGGCCGAAACACGTCGTTCGGTCGGGGACTGTGCAGGTGGCGTTGCAGCGCTCATAAGGGCATGTTCCCAGACGGCCCCGACGCCCGGCACCGGGGACTGAGCGTGTGTGCGCTGTTACGTGTTCGACGCCCGGCCGTGGAGGACGTACACTCCTACGTCGTCGGCCCCCGACCTGCTGTCGGCTTCACGCAAACCGAGCAGTCGTGCCGATGCGGTAAGTTGGGGAATTGCAAAGGGTCGTAGCTCAATTGGAAGAGCACTGGTCTCCAAAACCAGCGGTTGGGGGTTCGAGTCCCTCCGGCCCTGCTCCACACACCGTCAAAAGGGCGTGTGTGCGCGTACATACTGAATTGCACCGCCGTGCGGCCGGGCCGGACGCCGCATGGCAACGACCCGGATCAGGTGAGGACGAGTGACGGAGATCACGGACACCACCGAGGTCCCTGAACCCGGAGGGTCGTCGGAAGACAACAGGCCCCGTCGCGGGGGTAAGAGGGGCAAGAAGGGTCCACTGGGCCGGCTCGCTCTGTTCTACCGGCAGATCGTCGCCGAACTTCGCAAGGTTGTCTGGCCCAACCGGCACCAGCTGACGACGTACACCTCTGTGGTGATCGTCTTCGTGGTCATCGTCATCGGTTTTGTCTCCGTGATTGACTACGGGTTCACCCAGGCCGTCAAGTACGTTTTCGGCTGAGCCCGCGAGGCACCGCTGCGCGGCGCTTTCCGTACGTTGGAACCCATGAAGCCAGGAAGAAGCAGCCACAGTGTCTGATCCGAACCTGAACGATGCCGTCGAGCCTGCAGAAGGCGACGACACCGCGCGCGACATCGTCGAGGCGGCGGACGACAGCGTGGACCAGGCGGAAGCTGCCGAGGCCGCGGCAGGAGAGCCGGCCGAGGAGGCCGCCGTCAACGTTGAGACGGACCAGATCGCGGAGACCGACGAGGACGCCGTCGCGCAGGAGGAAGAGGCCGGAGCCGAGGCGGAAGCCGAGGAGCCCGAGGCCGTCGACCCGATCGCCGTTCTCCGCGACGAGCTGCGTCTTCTCCCCGGCGAGTGGTATGTGATCCACACCTACGCGGGCTATGAGAACCGCGTGAAGACCAACCTGGAACAGCGGGCGGTCTCGCTCAACGTCGAGGACTTCATCTTCCAGGCCGAGGTGCCGCAGGAAGAGGTCGTCCAGATCAAGAACGGCGACCGCCGCACCGTCCGTCAGAACAAGCTCCCGGGCTATGTCCTCGTACGGATGGACCTCACGAACGAGTCCTGGGGCGTCGTCCGCAACACCCCGGGCGTCACCGGCTTCGTCGGCAACGCCTACGACCCGTACCCGCTGACCCTGGACGAGATCGTCAAGATGCTCGCCCCGGAGGCCGAGGAGAAGGCCGCCAAGGCCGCCGCGGCCGACGAGGAGGGGAAGCCCGCGGGAGGCCCCGGCCGCAAGGTCGAGGTCCAGGTGCTGGACTTCGAGGTCGGCGACTCGGTCACCGTCACCGACGGCCCGTTCGCGACGCTCCAGGCGACGATCAACGAGATCAACGCCGACTCGAAGAAGGTCAAGGGCCTCGTCGAGATCTTCGGCCGCGAGACGCCGGTCGAGCTGAGCTTCGACCAGATCCAGAAGAACTGAGCCTTCACCACCCGACTTCCGGCAGCTCGGACAGGCGGCCTTCGAGGCCGCCTGAGCTGCCGGTTTCAGTGCGTACCACGGTACGGGCTATCGTGGTGCGGTATGCCTCCATGCGGATGACGGATGGGGGCGAATCACTCTCACTAAGGACCCGGAGAGAGCATGCCTCCCAAGAAGAAGAAGAAGGTCTCGGGGCTGATCAAGCTCCAGATCCAGGCCGGCGCCGCCAACCCGGCCCCGCCTGTCGGCCCGGCGCTGGGTCAGCACGGCGTCAACATCATGGAGTTCTGCAAGGCCTACAACGCCGCGACCGAGTCGCAGCGTGGCTGGGTGATCCCCGTGGAGATCACCGTCTACGAGGACCGCTCCTTCACCTTCATCACCAAGACGCCGCCGGCGTCGAAGATGATCCTGAAGGCCGCAGGCGTGGACAAGGGCTCCGGCACCCCGCACACGACCAAGGTCGCGAAGATCACGCGTGACCAGGTGCGGGAGATCGCCACCACGAAGATGCCCGACCTGAACGCCAACGACCTGGACCAGGCCGAGAAGATCATCGCCGGCACGGCCCGTTCCATGGGCGTCACCGTCGAGAGCTGAGCAGTTCCAGCCCTGTGGGAGGGCCCGCGCAGGCCCACACCACGACTCCATAACCGTCGTACGGCGACAGCCGCCCGACGTCACTGTCAGGAGCAGAAGTGAAGCGCAGCAAGTACTTCCGCAGCGCGGACGCGAAGATCGACCGGGAGCGTCTCTATGCCCCGCTCGAGGCCGTGCGTCTCGCCAAGGAGACCTCCACGAACAAGTTCGACGCGACCGTCGAGGTCGCCCTGCGCCTGGGCGTCGACCCGCGCAAGGCCGACCAGATGGTCCGCGGCACCGTGAATCTGCCGCACGGCACCGGCAAGACCGCCCGGGTCCTGGTCTTCGCGACCGGTGACCGTGCAGCTGCCGCGGAGGCCGCGGGCGCCGACATCGTCGGCGCCGACGAGCTGATCGACGAGGTCGCCAAGGGCCGTCTGGACTTCGACGCCGTCGTCGCCACCCCGGACCTGATGGGCAAGGTCGGCCGCCTCGGCCGTGTGCTCGGTCCGCGTGGTCTGATGCCGAACCCGAAGACCGGCACCGTCACGCCGGATGTCACCAAGGCCGTCAACGACATCAAGGGCGGCAAGATCGAGTTCCGCGTCGACAAGCACGCGAACCTCCACTTCATCATCGGCAAGGCGTCCTTCGACGACACCCAGCTCGTGGAGAACTTCGCCGCAGCCATCGACGAGGTCCAGCGGCTGAAGCCGTCGGCGGCCAAGGGCCGGTACGTCAAGAAGTCGTCCATCACCACCACGATGGGCCCCGGCATCCCCGTCGACCCCAACCGCACCCGCAACCTCCTCGCCGAGGAGGACCCCGCCGCCGTCTGAGCCCTGCTCAGGCCGCGAGCGGCCGCGATGTGACCGATGGGCCCCGTTCTCTCCGGAGGACGGGGCCCATCGGCGTTGTGCGGGGCGACTGCGTCCGGGATAAAGTCCTGCGCTGACAGCAAAGCGCGAATACAGGGGGATCAGATGCGTCAGGTTCGAATTGCCGCTGTTGCGGCCGGAGTTGTGCTGATGGCCGGACTCACCGCCTGCGGGGGCAACTCCGGCAGCGCCGACAACGGAAGCGGCGGGTCCGAGGACAAGCTCTCGCCCGCGCAGGCGGTGCTCTCAGAGCTCAAGCAGGCGTCGAAGAGCACGAGCGAACAGCAGTCCGCAAAGGTCGAGGCCGACCAGACCCAGGCCACCGCCCAAGGTGAGATCGCCACCAAGACCGAGGGCACCCTCGACTGGTCCGGCGGCGGCACCACCGCGGAGATGACCGTCACCCAGCAGGGCTCCGGAGCCAAGGCCCTGCCGACGAGCGGGAAGCCGATGCCCGCGCGCTACACCGAAGACGCCATGTACATCAATCTGGGTGACGAGTTCGCCTCCACGGCGGGCAAGGGCAAGCACTGGATGAAGTACGACTACGACAAGCTCGCCAAGCAGGCAGGGCCGTCGGGCGCGCTCATCAAGGACCAGATGCAGAACAACAACCCGGCCCGCTCCGTCGATCTCATGCTGGCCAGCGGCAAGGTGAAGAAGGTCGGCTCCGAGACGGTCAAGGGAAAGAAGACCGACCACTACAGCGGCACCATCAAGGTCTCCGAACTGGCACGGATGCAGTCCAAGAAGCTCACGGAGAAGGAACTGGACCAGCTCGCCGACCAGTTGAAGCAGCAGGGCTTCGAGACCGAGACGGTCGACCTGTGGATCGACGGTGACGACCTGCTCGTGAAGAAGCAGGAGAGGGCCAAGGGCAAGAACGGCGACCTGGACTCGTCGGCCTACTACACGGACTACGGCACGGACGTCTCCGTCGAGGCACCGTCTGCCTCCGACACGATGTCCTTCGAGGACGCACTGGGTTCCCGGAGCTAACTGTCCGGCGGGGCTCACCCCGGACCGTACGCGGACGGTCCCGGCAGCGGATTTGGTGCTGGCGGGCCGTTCGCGTAATCTCAAGACGAAGCCAAAGACCGCTGGTCGTCACCGTGCTCAATCAGGAGCTCGGTGGCCGAAGGATCCGCTAGCTGCGGGCGACCCGCGTAGGTGATGAGGAAGCTCCCGTAAGACGCCTGTCGTCCCGGTCGAGCCACGCCCCATGCGCCTGCGCTGGGGCGTTTCGTCGTTTCAGCCCCTTCCGAGCGGTCCTCATCACCCGGAAGGAGGCCGAGGCTCATGGCGAGGGACCAGGTCGCTCCCGACAAGATCGCCGCCGTTGAGGAGATCACGAACAAGTTCCGTGACTCCAACGCCGCAGTGGTCACCGCGTACACCGGGCTTTCAGTGGCCCAGCTCAAGGAGCTGCGCCGCTCGCTCGGTGAGAACGCCCAGTACCGCGTGGTGAAGAACACGCTGACCAAGATCGCGGCGAACGAAGCCGGGATCAACGAGCTCGACGAGTTCTTCCAGGGCTCGTCGGCCGTCGCCTTCGTCACCGGTGACCCGGTTGCGGCGGCGAAGGGTCTCCGTGACTTCGCCAAGGACAACCCCGCCCTGGTCATCAAGGGCGGCATCGTCGACGGCGCGCTTTACAACGCCGACGACCTCAACAAGCTCGCGGCGCTCGAATCCCGCGAGGTGCTGCTCGCCAAGCTGGCCGGTGACATGAAGGCGTCCATGGCGAAGGCCGCGGCGACCTTCCAGGCCCCGTTGACGAAGTTCGTCCGCACCACGGACGCGCTGCGCAGCAAGGTCGAGCAGGGCGGTGCCGAGTAATTCGGCTCCCGTCGAGGCCGAGCAGGCAATCCCGCTCGGTCGCAGCGGGCCGAAAGCCCGCCGATACGTAAACACGGCACCAGCCGAACTAGTGGAAGGACCGCCATCATGGCGAAGCTCAGCCAGGACGAGCTGCTCGAGCAGTTCAGCGAGATGACCCTCCTCGAGCTCTCCGAGTTCGTGAAGAAGTTCGAGGAGAAGTTCGACGTCGAGGCCGCCGCGCCGGCCGCCGTCGCCGTGGCCGCCCCCGGCCAGGGTGGCGGGGCCGCCGAGGAAGCCGAGGAGCAGGACGAGTTCGACGTCATCCTCACCGGCGCCGGCGACAAGAAGATCCAGGTCATCAAGGTCGTGCGTGAGCTGACCTCGCTGGGTCTGAAGGAGGCCAAGGAGCTCGTGGACGGCACCCCGAAGCCGGTCCTCGAGAAGGTCGCCAAGGACGCCGCGGAGAAGGCCAAGGAGTCCCTCGAGGGCGCCGGCGCCTCCGTCGAGGTCAAGTGACCAGTCGAGTCTGATGACTCTCCAGCCAGGGGCGATCACCCACCCGGGTGGTCGCCCTTCGGCGTATCTGGAAGCCCTCGGCCCCCTCGGAACGGGCGGGTATGGTGATCTTCATTGCCGTGGGGCTCTTGACGAACCGCACTTGGCGCGCGATTCTCTGGACGCGTCACACATCGATCTGTGTTCCGAGGCATGGATCGGAGGCGAAGCGGGAAGTGTTGCGGCAAGCACGTTCCGCCCCGGCGAACCGAGGCCGCCGGGACGGGTCGCGGCAGAGATGAACAACAAGGGGGGATCCCCTCCCGGAGGAGAGATTGCCACCGGCTGGAGGCGGAGATCGGGACGCTACCCGGTCCCCGGAAATCTGCTCTGGACATCAGTGGGCCTTGAGGCTACACTGACCCTTTGCGCTGCCTGTTAGCTGCTCCCTGCCCGTCACCAGGGGCCACCGGTATGCGCGCAGAGAGTCCGAGCCCTCGGAAGGACCCCCTCTTGGCCGCCTCGCGCACTGCCTCGACTGCCAATTCGAACAACGGCGCCAGCACCGCCCCGCTGCGTATCTCTTTTGCGAAGATCAAGGAGCCTCTCGAGGTTCCCAATCTCCTTGCGCTCCAGACCGAGAGTTTTGACTGGCTGCTCGGCAACGAAGCCTGGAAGTCCCGGGTAGAGGCGGCGCTGGACAGTGGAAACGACGTCCCGACGAAGTCAGGTCTGGAAGAGATCTTCGAGGAGATCTCTCCGATCGAGGACTTCTCCGGATCGATGTCGCTGACCTTCCGCGACCACCGCTTCGAGCCCCCGAAGAATTCGATCGACGAGTGCAAGGAGCGCGACTTCACGTACGCGGCTCCGCTCTTCGTCACCGCCGAGTTCACCAACAACGAGACCGGTGAGATCAAGTCCCAGACCGTCTTCATGGGCGACTTCCCGCTCATGACCGACAAGGGCACCTTCGCGATCAACGGCACCGAGCGTGTCGTGGTCTCGCAGCTCGTCCGCTCGCCGGGTGTCTACTTCGACAGCTCCATCGACAAGACGTCCGACAAGGACATCTACTCCGCCAAGATCATCCCGTCCCGGGGTGCCTGGCTGGAGATGGAGGTCGACAAGCGCGACATGGTCGGTGTGCGCATCGACCGCAAGCGCAAGCAGTCCGTGACCGTGCTGCTCAAGGCGCTCGGGTGGACGAACGAGCAGATCCTTGAGGAGTTCGGCCAGTACGAATCGATGCGCGCCACCCTGGAGAAGGACCACACCCAGGGTCAGGACGACGCGCTGCTCGACATCTACCGCAAGCTGCGTCCCGGCGAGCCTCCGACCCGTGAGGCCGCGCAGACGCTTCTGGAGAACCTCTACTTCAACCCGAAGCGCTACGACCTGGCCAAGGTCGGCCGGTACAAGATCAACAAGAAGCTCGGCGGTGAGGAGCCGCTGGACTCCGGCGTGCTCACCACCGCGGACGTCATCGCCACGATCAAGTACCTGGTCAAGCTGCACGCCGGGGAGACGGAGTCGACTTCGGCCGAGGGCGACCAGATCGTCATCGAGACCGACGACATCGACCACTTCGGCAACCGCCGCCTGCGTAACGTCGGCGAGCTGATCCAGAACCAGGTCCGTACCGGCCTCGCCCGTATGGAGCGCGTCGTCCGTGAGCGGATGACCACGCAGGACGTCGAGGCGATCACGCCGCAGACGCTGATCAACATCCGGCCGGTCGTCGCCTCCATCAAGGAGTTCTTCGGCACCAGCCAGCTGTCCCAGTTCATGGACCAGACGAACCCGATCTCGGGGCTCACCCACAAGCGCCGTCTCTCGGCGCTGGGTCCGGGCGGTCTGAGCCGTGAGCGGGCCGGCTTCGAGGTCCGTGACGT
>DATMEI010000361.1:0-6679 GCA_035556995.1 Streptomyces sp. | reverse complement strand
ATTGAATGAAGGGATACGGGGTCTGCATGGAGCCGCGGGAGCTGTGGGAACGGCACACGGTGCTGGCGAGAGCGTTCTGCCAGAGCGACGAGGAAGTACGGGCGGCACAGACCACGCTGGACGACGCGCAGACGAGCCGGGTCCGTTCGCTCGCCGCCTTCGCGGTGGTGGTGGGCAACGACAAGGCGGTGGCCGAGATGCTCGGCCTGCCCGAGCGCGAAGTACGCATCTCACGCCGCACCGTGGGCCGTGACGACGCCCGCTCACTCGCCGACGAGCTGCTGATGCCGCCGCATCTCCAAGGCCATCCCGGGCCGCACGAGGAGAACGTACGGACGCAGGAACACCCGCACACCCGCCCCCATCAGCAGCATGCGCACGCGCACACGCAGGTCCCGGATCACATGCCTGCCCACGACCCGGGGCAGATGCACGGGCACAGCCAGAGTCAGCATGCACAGCCCCAGCACACCCAGGCGCAGCAACAGCAACACCAGCAGCAGGCCGCCCAGCACCATGTCCAGGAGCAGTACCAACAGCCGTACGACCACATGCAGATGTACGACCACTCGCAGATGCCCGACCACATGGGCTGGTCGCCCGTGCAGGACGCAGTGCTCGTCGACGGCTGGCAGTCCGGTGTCGATCTGGAGATCCTCGCCCTCGAACTCGGCACCGACCTGCGGAGACTGACCGCTCGTGCGCAGTATCTCTCCACGCAGGGAAGGCTGTTCGTGCAGCCGGAGGAGACCGTCGGGCGGCAGGGCGGAAAGCACCGCAGGGAGACCGTTCCGCACTACACGGGCGGCATCCCCCAGCAGCAGATGAGCTCTCCCGGCGACATGCTGCTGCCCGACGGACTGGTTCCGGACGGCCATGGCGGGTACTGGGCGAACTGGAACGAGATGCTGCCCGCCCCCCAGGGGTGACAGTCTCACCGGGCGAACGGGCGCCCGGTCCTGTGGCCGGCTACCGCAAGGCCGGGACGATCCGGGGCCCGCGAGCGTTGATAGCGTGTACATCCCGACCGCCGCCTTCAGCGGTGCGCCCCTGATGAGGAGCCTGTGACGTGACCGTCCTCGCGCTGGGACCCAGTTGGCTCGATCCGGACTACCTGATCCAGACCTTCGGTCTGATCGGCATCCTGGTGATCGTCTTCGCGGAGTCCGGCCTGCTGATCGGCTTCTTCCTGCCCGGTGACTCGCTGCTGTTCACCGCGGGACTGCTGGTCGCGACCGATCAGTATCTGCACTATCCGCTCTGGCTGGTCTGCACGCTGATCGTGATCGCCGCCGTGCTCGGCGACCAGGCGGGATATCTCTTCGGGCGCAAGGTCGGCCCGTCCCTCTTCCGCCGTCCCGACTCCCGCTTGTTCAAGCAGGAGAACGTGGAGAAGGGGCACGAGTTCTTCGAGAAGTACGGGCCCAAGTCGCTTGTGCTGGCGCGCTTCGTGCCGATCGTACGGACCTTCACACCGATCATCGCCGGCGTGAGCCGGATGCGGTACCGCTCCTTCCTGATCTTCAACGTCGTGGGCGGGGTGCTGTGGGGCGCGGGTGTCACGCTGCTCGGTGCGCTGCTCGGACAGATCGCGGCCGTACGCGAGCACATCGAGCTGATTCTGATCGCCATCGTGGTCCTCTCGGTGATGCCGATCGTCATCGAGTACCTCCGCGCCCGTAAGAAGAACAAGAAGGCGCAGCCGGAGGCGGCCCGGTCGGCAGGAGCGGATGAGACCTCCGGTGGCGCCGACGGCCCCGGTGCGGCTCCGCCGGCAGGCACCTCGCCGGAGTCCGGCGGCGGGCGCAGGCGTCACGCACGGCGCTGACTTCCACCGCTGCTGACCCCAAGCGCCGCTGACCCCGGTCACCGCTGATCTCAAAGACCACGCCCCGCTCGTCCGGTCCGACCGGACGAGCGGGGCGTGGTCTTCTTGCGATGGGGGAGGGGCCGATGTGGGTGCGGGGCCGGACTCAGACCTTGCTGTCCTCCTTGCCCTCACCGGCGGCCCCTGGCCCTCCGGCACCTGCCGTGCGTCCACGACCGACCAGCTGACGCAGCCACGGCCAGGCCAGCAGCAGAGCGATCACGACGTACACGGACACGGAGAACGGTGTGTTCACCAGCCCCGTCACGCTCCCGTCGCTGATCTGGAGCGCACGCCGCAGCTGCTGCTCGGCGGCCGGGCCCAGGATGACCCCGATGATGGCGGGCAGCACGGGCAGCCCGAAGCGCCGCATCATCAGCCCTATGAGCCCGATGACGAGCAGGATCACCATGTCGATCGCCTCGCCGCCGACGGCGTACGCGCCGACCGCCGCGAAGAAGAGGATCCCCGCGTAGAGGTACGGGCGCGGGATGCGCAGCAGCTTGGCCCACACCGGGGCCATCGGCAGGTTGAGCACCAGCAGCAGCACCATCCCGACGAAGAGCGACGCGATCAGGCCCCACACCAGCTCAGGCTCCCGCTCGAAGAGCAGCGGGCCCGGCTGGATTCCGTACTGCTGGAACGCGGCCAGCATGACCGCGGCCACCGCCGTCGTCGGCAGTCCCAGTGTCAGCAGCGAGACCAGCGTTCCGGCTGCCGACGCCGAAGCTGCCGACTCGGGCCCGGCGACTCCTTCGATGGCACCCTTGCCGAACTCGTCCTTGTGCCGGGACAGCCGCTTCTCGGTGACGTACGAGAGGAACGTGGGGATCTCGGCGCCGCCGGCCGGGATCGCGCCGAAGGGGAAGCCGATGGCCGGGCCGCGCAGCCACGGCCTCCAGGTGCGGCGCAGGTCGCTGCGCTTGAGCCACGGCCGTCCCACCGGTATGGATTCGCCCGAGGTGTGCCGCAGACGGGCGGCGACCCACAGTGCTTCGCCGATGGCGAAGAGACCGACGGCGACGATGACGACGTCGATGCCGTCGGAGAGCTGGAGGCTGCCGAGGGTGAGCCGCTGCTGGCCTGTCATCTGGTCCAGCCCGACCAGGCCGATGGTCAGCCCGATCAGCAGCGCGGCGAACCCGCGGATGCGCGAGCTGCCCAGCACGGATGTGACGGCGATGAAGGCCAGCACCATGATCGCGAAGTAGTCCGGTGCGCCGATGTCCACCGCGAGTGCGGCGACCGTCGGTGCCAGCACCACCAGAAGGATCGTGCCGATGAGGCCGCCCGCGAAGTGCCCGATGGCGGCTGCCGCCAGCGCCTGCGCGCCGCGTCCGGCCTTCGCCATCGGATTGCCTTCGATGGCTGCGACCACCGCCGCGCTCTCACCCGGGGTGTTGAGCAGGATCGAGGTGGTGGAGCCGCCGAACATCCCGCCGTAGTAGATGCCCGCGAACATGATGAACGCGCCGATCGGATCGAGCCCGTACGTCACCGGCAGCAGCAGCGCGACGGCCATGGCCGGGCCGATGCCGGGCAGCACGCCGATCGCGGTGCCCAGCAGCACACCGATCGCCGCCCACAGCAGGTTGAGCGGGGTCAGGGCCGTACCGAACCCGTCGAGCAGGGAGGAGAGAGAATCCATCTGTCAGAGCACCCCCATCAGCGGGCCGCCGGGCAACGGAACGCCCAGCAAGGTGTTGAAGGCCGCGAAGGTGGCCAGGGACAGGACCGCCGCGATGAGCGGGTCGCGCGAGAGGTTGCGGCTGCCGAGGGCGTATGCGGAGCCCCAGAAGAGCAGCGCACCCGAGATCGGGAAGCCCAGCGGTTCGATGAGGGCGGCCGTGGCCAGGAAGATCCCGGCGAGCAGGACGACGGTGCGCCAGTCGCTCGGCTCGTCGAGGTCGATGTCCTCGCCGGCTTCCGCTTCTCCGCGGCCTCCGCGCAGCACGTCGACGGCGAGGATGACGGCCACCACCAGCAGCGAGATGCCGACCACGAGCGGGACCGTCTTGGGGCCGACGGGGCCACGCTGGTTGGCGACGGTCTCCATGGTGAGGGTGTCGCTCAGTACGAGCACGCCGACGGCCAGCAGCAGGACGCTGACGCCGAGTTCGGAGCGGCCACGCAGCCACTCGCGCCAACCGCCCGACGCCGGGGGCGGGTTGGAGGGTGCGGGGGTGGCGGATTCGGCGGTCGTCACTGACCCACCTCCTTGAGTACGGACTGGACGCGCTTGTCCTGCGCGTCCAGGAAGCTGCCGAACTTCTCACCCGTCAGGTACGCGTCGTCCCAGCCGTTCCGCTTGAGGGACTTCTTCCATTGCGGGGAGCCGTGCAGCTTGTCGAAGAAGCGGGTGAGCTTGGCGCGCTCGGTCTCCGACAGTCCGGGCGGCGCCATGATCCCGCGCCAGTTGGTGAACTCCACGTCCATGCCCGCCTCCTTGAGGGTCGGGGCGTCGAAGCCCTTGATCCGCTTCTTGCCCGTGACGGCGAGGAGGCGCAGCTCGCCGGACTTGATCTGATCGCGGTACTCGCTGATGCCGGAGATCCCGAACGCGACCTTGCCGCCGAGCACGGAGGCCAGCAGTTCGCCGCCGCCGTCGAAGGGCACGTAGTTCACGGACTTGGGCTCGATGCCCGCGTCCCTGGCCATCAGCATCGGCGCCAAGTGGTCGGGGCCGCCTGCGGAGGAGCCGCCGCCGACGGGCAGCTTGTCCGGCTTCTTCTTCCAGTCGGCGAGCAGCTGCTCGAAGGTCTTGTACTTCGAGTCCTTCGACACCACGACGATGTCCGGCTCCTCGACCGTGCGCGCGATCGGGGTCGCGTCGGCGAGCGTCGAGGGGGAGTCGTTGGTGCGTACGGCCCCGACGACGCCGAGGCCCATCGACATCGCGAGCTTGCCGTTGCCGCGCTCGTTGACGAGGCGGCTCAGACCGACGGTGCCGCCCGCACCGGGCAGGTTGAACACCTCGATGTTGTGGTTGAGCTTGGCGTCTTCGGCGTCCTTGGCCGCCGTACGTGCGGTGATGTCGTAGCCGCCGCCCGGGGTGTTGGGCACCATGAACTGCAGCCCGGGGATGTTCGTCCCTGTCTCGGCACCGCTGCCCGTGGTGATCAGCGGGGGGCCGATCAGTACGAGCAGCGCCGCCCCGAGAAGGGACAGAAGGGTGCGCTGGCGCACGCGGGGCACCGCCTTTCGTGTGTGAGGTCCGGCTGGGGGGACGGCCCACATGCTGCACGGGGAACGCGGCGGTTTCGCCCCCTGAGCGCGAAAGAACTTAATGGTCGTTGTGTTCATTGTGTTCACGGCGTCTCCCGTACGGGCGGTCTGCCGACGAAGTCCCGTACGGCCTGGGGGAGTTGAGCGGAATTCGCGCCCGCTACGACACCGCCGGCGGGCGCCCATGGCCGGAGGCCCCTAGTCTTCCGCCATGCTTCATCTGCGCCTGATCACTCCAGCGACCGGCACCGAAGAGGTCGTGTCCCTGCTGCAGTCGACCGTCGGCACGGCCCACCTCGTGGTGCTGCCCGGCGCCGCCCGTGACCCCGAGGGCGATGTGGTGATGTGCGACGTCGCCCGCGAGGCGGCCGACGACCTCATCGCGGGACTGCGGCTGCTGGGCCTCGCCACGCACGGTGCGATCTCGGTGAACGACATCGATCTGTCGCTGTCCGATCGGGCGGACCAGGCCGAGGTGGACGCCCCGGGCGAAGGCGTGGACGCCGTGCTGTGGGAGTCGCTGACCGACGCGACGCACGAGGAGTCCCGGCTCTCGGTGACCTTCCTGGCATTCCTCGTGGTGGCGACCATGATCGCCGCCTGTGGTGTGCTGCTGGACAGCGCGATCCTGATCGTCGGCGCCATGGTCGTGGGTCCGGAGTTCGGGCCGCTCGCGGGGGTGTGCACAGCGCTCGTACGCCGCGCCCCGCGCCTCGCGCTGCGCCCGCTCATCGCGCTGCTGGTCGGTTTTCCGCTGGCGATGCTCGCGACGGGCGCATTCACGCTCCTCATGGACGCCCTGGGTCTCTTCAGCGAGAGGGAGTATCAACGGCCGCATCCGGTCAGCGAGTTCGTCTGGCAGCCGGATCTGATGTCGTTCGTGGTGGCCGTACTGGCGGGCATCGCGGGGATTCTCTCCCTCACGTCCTCCAAGTCCGGTGCCCTCGTGGGCGTCGCGATCTCGGTGACGACCGTACCGGCGGCGGCGAACGCCGCCCTGGCGCTCAGCTACGGCGAGGTCCGGGAGTCCGTCGGCTCCGTGGAGCAGCTCGCCCTCAACCTCGCCGGCATCCTGATCGCGGGCACGCTGACCCTGCTGGCGCAGAAGCAGTTCTGGTCCTGGAAGCGCAGGAGGATGCCGGAGGCAGGCCGTCCCGCGTGACGCGAGCCGCCCGCCGTGACGCGACGCCCGCCCGTGTGGCGCGAAGCGCCCCGCCACGGCCGTGCCGTGACGGGGCGCACTCCTTACGCGATGGCGCGTGCGGCGCCGGGTCAGTCCTTGCGCAGGGCTGTGCCCTCCGCGTCGCCGTCTGCCGGGGCGTCCGGACCGGTCTCCCCGTGGCCGGGGCCCGCGTCCGCGGGCAGGCTGTCACCCTCGCTCGGGCCGATCTGGAACTCGAAGTCGCCGCCGTACTTCTCGTGACCGGCCTTGACCGCGGTCTCGACGGCCTCGTCGCCGCGCTCCCCGACGATGATGACCCGGTCCCGGCGCAGATCCCGCGTCATGGCGACACACATGCCCACCATGACGAGCGTGAACGGCACGGCCACCAGAATCGTCAGGTTCTTCAGGCCGTTGAGCGCCGA
>DATMEI010000360.1:0-7153 GCA_035556995.1 Streptomyces sp. | reverse complement strand
GGTGACGGATCGCTCTCCAGCGCCTCGAACACCGCGTCCACCCAGGCGCGTTGACGCTCCGGGTCGGCTCCCTCGAATTCGATGTCGATGATCGCTACGCACCCCGGCACGCGCGTGTCCGACTCGAGCCTGCCGCTGCGGTAGAGGTGGAAGCGGCCCAGCCCGAGGCGTTCGATGCCGGGAACGGCCGCGTCGATCTCGTCCACGCGGGCCTGGCGGTGGCTGCGGGCGAAGCTGTCGTAGGCGTCGTCGCCGGTCCACTGCGAGTGGTGCAGAAGCGTCTCGCCGTCCTCCCCCTCGTAGAGGTGGTAGCCGAGGAGACCCCCGGAGGGCCAGGGGTCCCGCTCCCAGACCGTGGCGATCGCATCGAGGGCGGCTCGGCGACGGGCGGGCGTGCCCAGCTTCCACTTGCTGAAGAGGGTGAAGCCGGAGTCTTCCCGGGTGAGGTCGGGGTGGTCGGCGATGCGTACCGTCATGGCGGCTGCCTCCGAGCGTGGTGTCCGTGGAGTGTGCGGGCACGGACCACGCTCGTACTTCAAGGTCTGTTGAAGTCAAGCCACGGTGAAACCACCGAGGGGTTCAGGAGGCGGGCGGCTCGGCCTTCTTCTCCGCGGCGCGCTGCATGCCGCGCTCGCGCACTCGTACGTACCACCAGCCGAGCACTCCGAGTCCGGCTCCGGCGGCGCAGGTCCAGATGAACCATTCGTGGCCGTGGTCCGCGTACCAGCCGTAGAAGGGGAGTTGAGCGAGGAAGAGGAAGAACCAGAGCGCGGTGCCGACGATGACGGTGCCCCTGATCGGGCCCTCCAGCGGTTCGGGGGCCTCGCGCTCGCCGTCGGTCCACCGGTCCATGAGGCCCATCGCCGCAGCTCCCTCTCCCTCTCGCTCGCGCGCTCGCAGGTCCGCGCGTAGCTGGGTACAGCCTATCCAGCCCGTGCGGGGCCGGTGCGGGCAGTGGCTCTACGCGCGGAGATAGCGTTCATCCGACCTGTTTGTTCATACTGAACGCAAATTTGTATCTGGCCGAATTCGTTCGCCATGACTCGATTCGGTTCGTTGCTCCCGCTCCCCCTCGGCCCGCAGCGTCGCAGGCCGCCCCCGCACCGCATTCTCGAGGTCACGCATGCCCTCTCCGGCCACCAGCCCGGTCGACCGCTACTTCCAGATCTCCGAGCGCGGCTCGACTGTCAGCCGGGAACTACGCGGTGGACTCGCCACCTTCTTCGCGATGGCATACATCATCGTGCTGAACCCGATCATCCTCGCGTCCGCCCAGGACAAGTTCGGGCATCACCTCGACAACGCGCAGCTGGTCACGGCGACAGCACTGATTGCCGGGATCACCACCGTGCTGATGGGCGTCATCGGCAATGCGCCGATCGCGCTCGCCGCCGGGCTCGGCATCAACGCCGTCGTCGCGCTTCAGCTCGCACCGAAGATGAGCTGGCCCGACGCCATGGGCATGGTGGTGCTGGCGGGTCTGGTGCTCATGATCCTCGTCGCGTCAGGTCTGCGGCAGCGCGTCATGGACGCGATCCCCAACGGCATGCGCCGCTCCATCGCCATCGGCATCGGCCTCTTCATCGCGCTGATCGGCCTCGTCGACTCCGGCTTCGTCACCCGTAACCCGGACTCCGCGCAGACGACCGTGCCGCTCGGGCTCGGGCAGGGCGGTCAGCTGGAGGGCTGGCCGGTGCTGGTCTTCGTGCTCGGGGTGGCGCTGATGTTCGTCCTGGTGGTCCGCAGGACCAAGGGCGCGATCCTGATCGGCATCGTCACCATGACCGTCGTCGCGATCATCGTCAACGCCGTCGCGGAGATCCCCGACGCGGCATGGGGGCTGGCGGTGCCGAAGGTCCCCGACTCGGTCGTCAGCACTCCCGACTTCGGCCTGATCGGAGAAGTCAGCCTGTTCGGCGGCTTCAACGAGGTCGGGCTGCTGACGGGCAGCCTCTTCGTCTTCACCGTGCTGCTGTCGGGCTTCTTCGACGCGATGGGCACGATCATCGGAGTCGGCGAGGAGTCCAAGCTCACCGACGAGAACGGTCAACTGCCCCGCATGGGGCGGATTCTGATGGTCGACGGCGTCGGCGTCGCCGGCGGCGGGTTCGGCTCCTGCTCGGCGAACACCTGCTTCGTGGAGTCCACCGCGGGTGTCGGCGAGGGTGCCCGTACGGGCCTGGCCAACATCCTCACCGGCGGGCTCTTCCTGCTCGCCCTCGTCTTCACGCCGCTTGCGACCATCGTGCCGTCGCAGGCCGCGACCCCGGCGCTGGTCGTCGTCGGCTTCCTGATCATGGCCTCGAACGTCGCCTCCATCGAGTGGAGCGACTTCACCATCGGGGTGCCCGCGTTCCTGACGATCGTGTCGATGCCCTTCACGTACAGCATCACCAACGGCATCGGACTGGGCGTCCTCTCCTTCATCCTGCTGAAGGCCGCGACCGGGCGGATCCGTGACGTGCCCTGGCTGCTGAACGTCGTCGGCGCCTGCTTCCTCGTCTACTTCGCGCTCGACCCGATCGAGCAGGCGCTGGGCGTGAAGTGACACGGGGTGAGCAGTCGGCCTGACGCCCCGCGGAGCCTGTGCGGGGCGTCAGGCACGGCCGGCCCTCGCCTGCCCTACGGCCATGAGGCGGCCACAGTGCGATGCGAGGTGCGGGACGAGGTGCGGGACGGGGGCGCGGCGCCGGGGTCCGGGCCCGGGTCCGTCTTGTTCGAGAGGTCTGTGCGGTCTGTCGACCCGTAGAAGCGTTCCGTCCTGTCCACGGATGCCTGGAAGCGTTCGTCGAAGTCGTCGCGCACGAGCGTGCGGATCACATAGTCCTGGACGCTCATGCCGCGCTTGGCAGCGTGTTCGTGCAGCCTGTCGAACAGCTCGCTGTCCATCCGCAGGCTGAGCACCTTCGAGGTCATCGAAGTCATGCACACACGGTCCCGTCCGGGGTGGGGGTGATGCATCAGATTTCCGTGCGAACTCACTCGTATGTGTGAGCCGGCAGACAGTGCGTGACCCCGGTTCCGGCTGTTCTTTAGAGTAGGTAATGAGTTACGCTAACGACATGCCGGAATCGTCCGAGCGCGGCGCAGCCGCTGTCACCCACAGCCCTCCCCACCACGACCTCGACATGGCCGCGGTGAATTCTCTGCGCACCGCTGTCATGCGCCTCTCGCGCCGCCTCAAGCACCAGCGGGTGGACGAGTCGCTGAGTCCGACGGAGATGTCGGTGCTCGGCACGCTCGCCCGCTGCGGGTCGGCCACACCCAGCGAGCTGGCCCGTAAGGAGCACGTGCAGCCCCCGTCGATGACACGTATCGTCGCGATGTTGGAGGCCAAGGGGCTGGTCCGTCTGGAGCCCCATCCCGACGACCGCCGCCAGAAGACGGTCACGCAGACCGAGCGCGCAGAGTCGATGCTCGCCGCCAGCCGCGAGAAGCGGAACGCATGGCTGGCCGATCTGGCAGGACAGCTCGACGAGGACGAGTGGGCGCGGCTGCGCGCTGCGGCCCCGGTGCTCGAGAAACTGGCGCACTCGTAGGGAGCAGACGAGACGCGGACGCCGAAACGAAGCCGAGGAGGCGAACCCGATTTGAGTACGGGCAACGGAGCACATTCCGCACCCGCACCTGAGGACAAGCCCGCTACCGACACCACTCAAGTCACCGACACCACAGACACCACCCACAGCACAGACAGCACAGACAGCACAGACACAGGCAAGAAGCACTCCGCGCCCCAGGCCGAGGCACCCGCGCACAAGCCGTCGATGTTCAGCTCGCTGCGCATCCGCAACTACCGGCTCTTCGCCATGGGCCAGGCCGTCTCCAACACCGGCACCTGGATGCAGCGCATCGCCCAGGACTGGCTGGTGCTCAGCCTCACCGGCTCGGCCACCGCCGTCGGCATCACCACGGCGCTGCAGTTCCTGCCGATGCTGCTCTTCGGGCTCTACGGCGGCCTCCTCGCCGACCGCTGCGACAAGCGCAAGCTCCTGCTGGTCACCCAGTCCGTCATGGCGCTGACCGGACTCGCGCTGGCCGCGCTGACGCTGAGCGGCAACGTGCATGTCGTGCACGTCTACGTGCTCGCCTTCGTGCTCGGTCTCGCCACCGTGCTCGACAACCCGACCAGGCAGACCTTCGTCTCCGAGATGGTCGGCCCGGCGCAGATACGCAACGCCGTCTCGCTCAACTCGGCGAACTTCCAGAGCGCCCGCCTCGTGGGCCCCGCGATCGCCGGTGTGCTGATCTCCGCCGTCGGCAGCGGCTGGGCCTTCCTCTTCAACGGCCTCTCCTTCCTCGCCCCGCTCGCGAGCCTGCTCCTCATCCGTACGGGCGAGCTGCACAGCGCCGAACGGGCCCCGCGCTGCAAGGGCCAGCTGCGGGAAGGACTGAGCTACGTGCGCAGCCACCCGGATCTGATGTGGCCCATCGTCCTCGTCGGGTTCGTCGGCACCTTCGGCTTCAACTTCCCGATCTGGCTCACTGCCTTCACGGACAAGGTCTTCGAGGAGGGCGCCGGCACGTACGGGCTGCTCAACACCCTGATGGCCGTCGGCTCAGTGGCGGGTGCACTGCTGGCCGCGCGCCGCGGCACGTCCCGTATGCGGCTGATGGCGGGCGCGGCGCTCCTGTTCGGCGTGCTGGAGATGGCCGCTGCCCTCTCCCCGTCGTTCTGGCTCTTCGCCGCGCTCATGGCGCCCATCGGCATCATGGGCCTGACGTTCAACGTCACCGCGAACTCCAGCGTCCAGCTCGCCTCGGATCCCGCGATGCGGGGCCGGGTGATGAGCCTGTACATGATGGTCTTCATGGGCGGTACGCCCATCGGCGCGCCGATCATGGGCTGGGTCACCGACACCTTCGGTCCCCGGATCGGTTTCCTCTCCGGCGGTGTCGTCTCGGCGGTCGTCGCGGTCGGCGTCGCCCTGGCCCTGGCACGCGCCGGCGGGCTCCGGCTCCGCCTCGACCTGCGGCGAGGGCACCGGCATGTGATGTTCGTGCCGCGCGACGGGCACGCGGAAGCGGAAGCGGAAGCGGATGCCGCGCAGGCACCGGGCCGTGAGCGCGAGACGGTGTCCGCCGGCGTGTAGAGGAAATGCCGGGGCATTGAGGACGGAGTGTGAAGTAACCGCTGTCCGGTTCCGGTTCCGGTCGTGCGAGGCAGAGGGTGCCTTCTGCCGCGTACGGGACAGACCGTAGGCTCCGGGCATGAGCATGGCCGAGCCGGCCGGGGCACCCCGTACCGAAGAAGTCGAAGACCTCCCCTCCCCCCGGTCGGCGGGAGGCAGTGAACGTACGCAGTACATACGCAGACGGCTGGAACGCCTGATCGGCATCGCCGCGACCGAAGGCAACGACCTGCGCATACTGCGGAACGGGGACGAGATCTTCCCGGCGATGCTGGAAGCGATCCGCTCCGCTCAGCACACGGTCGACCTGATGACGTTCGTGTACTGGCGGGGCGAGATCGCCGGCGAATTCGCGCGTGCCCTGGCCGAGCGTGCCCGTCAGGGGCTGCGCGTGCGTGTGCTGCTGGACGGGTTCGGCAGCCGGCTCATCGAGCAGCATCTGCTCGACGACATGGCCGAGGCCGGAGTCCACGTGGTCTGGTTCCGCAAGCCGCTGTGGATCTCCCCGGTGAAGCAGAACCACCGCTGCCACCGCAAGGTGCTGGTCGTGGACGAGAGCGTGGCCTTCACCGGCGGGGTGGGCATCGCCGAGGAGTGGTGCGGTGACGCACGTCACGAAGGCGAGTGGCGCGACACCCACGTCCAGCTGCGCGGCCCTGCCGTCGACGGCATCAGTGCCGCGTTCGCCCAGAACTGGGCCGAGTGCCACCGCGAACTCTTCGACGACTGCGACCGGTTCGTCGAGCAGGAGGCAGTGGGGCAGTCCGTCGTGCAGGTGGTCCGCGGCTCGGCGAGCTTCGGCTGGCAGGACATGCAGACCCTGCTCCGCGTCGTACTGGAGTCGGCGCAGACACGCGTGCGCCTCGCCACCGCCTACTTCGCACCCGACGACTACTTCGTCGAGCTGCTGTGCGGCACGGCGCGGCGCGGTGTGGAAGTGGACATCCTGCTTCCCGGCCCGCACGCCGACAAGCGGGTCTGCCAAGTGGCCGGACAGCGCCATTACGCGACCCTGCTGGCGGCGGGGGTGAAGATCTGGCAGTACCAGCCGACGATGATGCACGCCAAGTTCGTCACGGTCGACGGTGCGGTGTCGCTGATCGGCTCCACGAACCTCAACCGCCGCTCGCTCGACCATGACGAGGAAGTCATGCTTGCCGTCCTGGACGAGTCCTTCACGGCGACGCTGGACGAGCACTTCAACGAGGATCTGGCCGAGAGCACGCCCATGGTGGCGAGGCGCTGGGACCGCAGGGCGTTCGGACAACGCCTTCAGGAGGCGGCCACCAGGCCCTTGCGGCATTTCCTCTAGGACCTCCAGGAGAAGGGCCGGCGGCCCTCGGCCTCCGCGGGGCCGAGGGCCGCCGGCTTTCTCCTCATGAGCCCGTCGTCCGGACCGGGCCGGCCCTTCGGGCGCCGACGGCATGATGGGGGAATGAGACTCTTCGCAGGCCTGCTGCCGCCCGGGCATGTTCTGGACGGACCCGGCCAACTCGCCGACGCCGTGAAGGAGTTGCGCTCCCTGGAGGGCGCCGGCCGGCTCCGCTGGGCGGACCGTGCGAACTGGCACATCACGCTCGCCTTCTACGGTGAGGTGCCTGACAGTCTCCTGCCCGAGCTGCAGGAACGGCTCGCACGGGCAGCCCGGCGTGCTCACCCGATGCGGCTGCGGGTCGCGGGGGGCGGCCGGTTCGCGGACCGGGCGCTGTGGGCCGGGATCAAGGGGGCCGCGGACGTCGCGGACGATCCCACGGGTGGCCCCGGAGACGGCCCCGCTGACGGCCCCGCGGACGGTGCCGACGGCGAGGCCGTGCGGCGCCTTGCCGCCGCTGCTGCCGCCGCCGGGCGCCGCGTGGGACTGGAGACGGGGGAGGCCCGCCGCTTCCACGCACATCTGACCGTCGCCCGAGCCCGTACGTCCTCGGCTCCTGCGCTCGATCTGCGTCCGTACGCCGCTGCCCTGGACGGCTTCCTGGGCGAGCCCTGGACCGCCGGTGAACTCGCCCTCGTACGCAGCAACC
>DATMEI010000359.1:0-7943 GCA_035556995.1 Streptomyces sp. | reverse complement strand
GGGCGCCCTGCAGAGCCTCGACCCCGAGCGCGTCGTGTATCTCGGCACCTCCAGTAAGTCACTCGCTCCGGCCCTCCGGGTGGCCTGGATGGTGCTGCCGCATCACCTCGTCGACGCGGTGGCCGCCGCGAAGACACCCGCAGAGTGGACGGTCGGAGTCACGGATCAGCTCACCCTCGCCGACTTCCTCGACCGTGGTGCCTACGACAAGCACGTACGGGCCATGCGCCGGCGCTACCACCGGCGCCGTGACCGCCTCGTCGCCGCGCTCGCGGAGAGGGTCCCCGAGGTGCGGGTCAGCGGCATCGCGGCGGGTCTGCACGCGATCCTCGAACTCCCGGGCGGCGTTGAGGAGTCCACGGTCCAGCGCGAGGCCGACCGCCGCGGCCTCCGCGTCGACGTCCTCTCCCGCTTCCGGCATCCCGCCGCGCCCGAGGACGGCCGTCTGGTCGGCCCCGCTGTCATCGCCGGATACGGCGCGCCGTCCGAACACGCCTACGCCGGGGCGCTGGAGGCGTTGTGCGAGGTGCTGGAGAAGGCGACGCGTGTGCGGCGCGCGGGTTCCGTACGACGTGGGAGTCGTGGCAGCGAGGACGGGTGAGTGCCCCCAGGCCGGGGCGCAGGGCACAGGGCACGGTCAGGCGGTCAGGCCTGCTTCGAGGCCAGCTTCACGATCGTCACGTCCGAATCCGCGCCCACACGCACCGGCGGTCCGAAGGCTCCGGCTCCGCGTGTGACGTAGAGCTGAGTGTCGCCGTAACGCTCCAGACCGGCGACGGTGGGATTGGCGAGCGCCGCGAGATAGGGGCCGGGCCACATCTGGCCGCCGTGCGAGTGCCCGGACAGCTGGAGGTCCACGCCGTGGTCGACGGCCTCATGGATCTGCACGGGCTGGTGGGCGAGCAGCACCGAGGCACGGGAGCCGTCACGGTCACCGAGTGCCTTGCCGAAGTCCGGGCCCTCGCCCGCGTCTTCGCCCCGCAGGTCGTTGACCCCGGCCAGGTCGAAGCCGGGCAGTTCGCGGCGGGCGTTCTCCAGCGGGTGTACGCCCAGTTCGCGGACGTGGTCGACCCACTCGCCTGCGTCCCCGAAGTACTCGTGGTTGCCGGTGACGAAGAACGAACCGTCCCGCGACCGCAGTTGACGCAGCGGCTCGGCCGCGGGCGCGAGGTCTGCCACGGTGCCGTCCACCAAGTCGCCGACGATCGCGACCAGATCGGGCTGGGCGCTGTTGATGGTGTCGACGATGCGCTGGGCGTGTGCACGTCCCAGCACCGCCCCGAGGTGGATGTCGCTCACGACCGCGATGCGGTAGCCGTGCGCCGAGCGCGGCAACTTGGCCAGCGGCACGGTGATGCGCTTGAGGGTGGGCCCGTTGAGCACGCTGTACGCGCCGGCACCGACGGTCCCCGCTGCCACGACCGATGCGCCGGCGGCGACGGTACGGGCGATGAAGAGGCGTCTGGAAGGCGCCGCGGGATCGATGCGGTCCGTACGGTCGGCGTCGCCTGCCACGGGGCTGTCCGCGCCGCCGTCCGAACGACCGGTTTCAGTGCTGCTGACGGCCTCGGCCTCGGCCGTTTCTGCCGCCTTCCTCCCGGTGGCTGTCGCGCAGGCGACTCCGCCACCCGCCCCTCCACCGCCCGCGTCGCTCAGCGCGTCCGCGTCCGCGTCCCTGGCCGCCTGTACGCCCGCGGCACCGGCGTCCGCTGCCGGTTCCACGGCCGGTGAGACTGCGCCCATCCGCACCGGACCCGGACCCGCAGCGGCTGCCCGCCGCTTCAACACCGTGCGCAGCAGCGGCCGTACGAACTCACCCACCAGCAGTGCCAGCAACAGATACAGCAGCAGCGCCATCCACATGTAGCCGGGCCAGGCGAGCACCCGCTGCAGCACGAAGGGCACATCGCTCCGGCCGACGGTGAAGTTGACGATCACCAGCACCGGCAGTGCGAAGGCGAGCACCGTGCCCGTACGGCGCCAGAGGCGGCCACGTGCGGAGACGTCACGCACCAGGCGTCGCCACAGGTACCAGTGAGCGCCGCCGAAGACACACACCACCGTCAGTGCGACGAGCACGAAGACCACGGTCATGGCCACCAACCCCCTACTCTCCGGACGGTCCCCGGAGAGCTCTCAGCCCCCGGAAACCGATGACGCCGATCGCCGTGCCCAGCAGGAAGGACGCGATTGCGAGCAGCAGGTGAACCCAAAAGTAACCTGTCGGGTCGCCGGCGTCGTCGAATGCGAGGCCGCTGCTGTCCTTCGACAGGTTCTTGGCGAAGGTGATCCAGACGAACCAGGACCAGATTCCGAAGGCGAGAAGGAACCAGGACACGGGACGGCTGAGCGTAAGAGGGCGCGGAGACCGCGTCCCGGAGGACTGGCGCATGAGTCAAGTATGGCTATCGGGCTAAGGAGGTCGCCGGGAGGGGCTATGCGACGGGCTTCCCGGGGGACGCGCGGTCCACAAGTGTTCGAGGGCAATGTACTTTCGCCCTGTGCCGACTTCCTCGCCACGCGCCTTTCGCGTGCCCGCCGCCGTTGCCTCGTCCCTCGCGCTTCTGGTGCCCGCCATGCTCGCGGGCACCGCTCACGCGGCATCACCTGCCGCCGGATCACTCGGTGTTCGTACGCACGTCGAGGACACCGGCAGTGCAACCGACACCGACACCGATGCCGACAGGGACGAGGACAAGGACCCGGA
The DNA here is from genome assembly GCA_035556995.1 of Streptomyces sp. GTDB lineage: Bacteria > Actinomycetota > Actinomycetes > Streptomycetales > Streptomycetaceae > Streptomyces. The sequence continues at coordinate 5,236 of DATMEI010000359.1, read as the reverse complement.
GCCTCCCGCCCGTATGTCCACCGTGGGCGGCAAGCGGCTCGGCTCGCCGGGGACGCAGATGCAGGCCAAGCCGGGCGCGAAGCCGGACAGGCTGCCCAAGGGCATCTCCGCGCGCTCCTGGATCGTCTCCGACGCCGAGTCCGGCAAGGTGCTGGCCGCCCGTAACCCGCACTGGAAGCTCCCCCCGGCCAGCACACTGAAGATGCTCTTCGCCGACACGGTGCTGCCGAAGTTCCCCAAGAGCGCGGAGCACAAGGTCGAGCAGTCCGACCTGGAGGGCATGGGTGAGGGCAGCAGCCTGGTGGGGGTGAAGGAGGGTCAGACCTACAGCGTCGAGGATCTGTGGCGCGGCGTCTTCCTGCGCTCCGGGAACGACGCGGTGCATGTGCTCGCCGCGATGAACGGCGGCAAGGACAAGACCGTACGGGAGATGAACCAGCAGGCGAAGAAGCTGCGGGCGGCGGACACGAACGTCGTCAGTCCCGACGGATACGACAAGAAGGGCCAGGTCTCCTCGGCCTACGACCTGACGCTGTTCGCCAGGTCCGGAATGCAGAAGGCCGACTTCCGCGAGTACGCGGCGACGGCCCGCGCCCAGTTCCCCGGCGAGGCGGAGAAGGGGAAGAAGCGCGAGACGTACGAGATCCAGAACACCAACCGGCTGCTCACGGGAGACATCGGGCTGGACGCCTATCCGGGCATCGCCGGGGTGAAGAACGGCTCGACGACGAACGCCGGTGCCACCTTCACGGGCGTCGCTCAGCGCGGCGACCGGGTGCTGCTGGTGACCTGCATGCACCCGGACGACGAGCAGGGCGGGCTCGAGGTCTACAAGGAGACGGCCAAGCTCTTCGACTGGGGCTTCGAGTCGGCGGACAAGGTCGAGCCGGTCGGCGAGCTCGTGGCTCCGGGCGGCGGTCCCGGCTCCTCTGGCAAGTCCGGCGACAGCGCGGACCAGAGGGCCGGCGGCGAGGCCGGAGGGCTGAACAGCGCCGGCGGCCGTGGCGAAGAGGGTTCGGGCGGTGTCGGGGTCGCCATCGGCGTCACCGGCGCTTGTCTGGTCCTTCTGGCGGGTCTGGCCTACGCGGTTCACCGCCGGTGGCCGATGCCGGATCTGACGCGCCTTCGTCGTCTCCCCTTCGGGCAGGGGACGGACGCCGAGCCGGGCCCGGCTTCTCCGACGGGCCGTGAGACGAATTCTCCCGACGGTCAGGACTCCGCCCGTAAGCAGGATCCGGACCAGGACCAGGACCAGGACCAGGACCAGGATCCGGATCCGGACGACCGGGTTTCTGCGCGGAAGCCCGACTGACGCTCTCCTGCTCGCTCTCCTTCCGGCTCTCTCCCTCCGACGGGCCGGGAGCGGCGCGTTCCGACTCCACCGGTTCCGGCGCGCCGCTGCCCAGCGTGTCGATCTCCTCGATCGGCTTCAGCGTGCGCTCAGTGGCCGTCCACGATGCGCAGAACAGCATGAGCCTGGTCATGAAGCTGATCCACAGCAGCAGTGCGATGGGCGTACCGAACGCCCCGTAGACGCTCTTGGTGGCGACGCCCTGGAGGTAGCCGCCCAGCAGCAGCTTCAGCAGCTCGAAGCCGACAGCGCCCATCGCGCAGGCGAGCACGGTTGCGCGGCGGGGCGGGCGCACGCCGGGCAGCACGGTCAGCACGTACCACAGCAGCGCGAAGTCCGCGGCGACAGCCGCTCCGTAACCGGCCGCACTGAGCAGGACGGTGCCCACCCCGCCCTCGCGGAGCCCCAGCTGCCCGGCAACCCAGCTGACGGCGCTGACCGCGAATGCGGAGCCGCCCAGCGAGACGAGCCCGACGACGCCGAGCCCGGCGAGAGCGCCGAAGTCCTTCAGCTTCAGCACGACCGGGTTTCCCGGGTCCTCCTCCAGGTCCCACACCGAGCGCAGGCTCTCCCGCAGCGTGCCGACCCAGTTGACGCCGGTGATGAGCAACAGCAGACCCGCGATGAGCCCGATGGTGCCGGCGTTGTCGGCGAGGGACTGGAGGTCCAGCTGCTTGGAGATGCCCGGCACCTGGCGGCTGATGGTGTGCTGCACGGTCCGCATGCGTTCCTGTGACAGCAGGGAGGCCCCGACGGCGGCGAAGACGGCGAGCATCGGGAAGAGCGAGATGAAGCTGGTGAAGGTGACGTACGCGGCGAGCCGGCTCCACTTGCGCTCGTCCAGGTGCAGATAGACCCGCCAGACGCGGGTCCGGAGGAACCACGCGACCACGGGGCCGATCAACGGCAGCTTCTTGAGCCAGTCCATGATCAGCGGTTACCCCTTGCGCGTCCTCTCATCCGGGACACGCGTGATCGCAGGCAGGCAGGCAGGCAGGCAGGCAGGCAGGCAGGCACGCAGGCCCGTCAGGAATGGATCAGCGCGATCAGCGCAGCGGGGCGAAGGAGTCCGCCTCGTCGCCGCAGGACGGAATGGGCTGTGCGACCTGCCGGGGGACGGCGGACAGCGACGACGAGGGGTCCTCGCCCGAGCCGAAGGTGAACTTCCGCTGGAGCCGCCAGACCAGGTCGGCGCCCTGCTCGTACAGCGCGAACCCGGTGGCCGTCCAGGAGGCCTCGAAGCCCGCCAGCTCCTCCTGCGCCCTGTCCATCGACTCCTCGGAGATGGCGTGAGCGACGGTGACGTGCGGGTGGTACGGAAAAGCCAGCTCACGCGCCACCGGGCCCTCCGGCGCCCGCACCTGCTCCTGGAGCCAGGAGCACACGGACGCGCCCTCGACCAGCTGGACGAAGACGACCGGGGAGACCGGACGGAAGCTGTCGGTGCCCGACAGACGCAGCTCGAAGGCGCGTCCCGCCGCAGCCACCCGGGCCAGGTGCGCCTCGATCTCCGGGCGGTCGGCCGGGTCGGCCTCCGTCGGCGGCAGCAGGGTGATGTGGGTGGGAATGCCGTGTGCCGCTGGGTCGCCGAAGCTTGCACGCCGCTGCTGGAGCAGGCTGCCGTGCGGCTCGGGGACGGCGATCGATACGCCGAGCGTGACGGTCCCCACCTTGTTCTCCCTTCTGCGCTGTGGCCGTTTCCGGGTCGGCCGGCTCGGTGGTTGTGTGCTGTGCGCTGTGGCCGACGCCGCGAGCGTCGATGTCAGCGCCGTCTGTGCCTTCAATGTTTGGAGGGGAGCAGCCCCACCTTGTCGTAGGCCTGCGCGAGCGTCTCTGCAGCCACGGCTCGTGCCTTCTCCGCGCCCTTCGCGAGAAGGGAGTCCAGCGTCTCAGGGTCGTCCAGGTACTCCCGCGTACGGGCGCTGAACGGGGCGGCCCAGTCGCTGACGATCTCGGCGAGGTCGCTCTTCAGCGCACCGTAACCCTTGCCCGCGTACTTCTGCTCCAGTTCCGCGATTCCGGTTCCCGTGAGCGTGGCGTGGATCGTGAGCAGGTTGCTGATGCCGGGCTTGTCCTCCTGGTCGAAGCGGATCTCGCTGCCGGTGTCGGTCACGGCGCTCTTGATCTTCTTCGCGGAGGTCTTCGGGTCGTCCAGCAGGTTGATGATGCCCTTCGGCGACGACGCCGACTTGCTCATCTTGACCGACGGGTCCTGGAGGTCGTAGATCTTCGCCGTCTCGCGCAGGATGTACGGCTCGGGGACGGTGAAGGTCGCGCCGTAGCGGCTGTTGAACCGCTCCGCGAGATTCCGCGTCAGCTCGATGTGCTGCCGCTGGTCCTCGCCCACGGGCACCTGGTTGGCCTGGTAGATCAGGATGTCCGCGACCTGCAGGATCGGGTACGTGAAGAGGCCCACCGACGTACGGTCCGTGCCCTGCTTCGCGGACTTGTCCTTGAACTGCGTCATCCGGGACGCCTCGCCGAAGCCCGTCATGCACTCCATCAGCCAGCTCAGCTGGGTGTGCTCGGGGACGTGGCTCTGGACGAAGACCGTGCAGCGCTCCGGGTCGAGGCCCGAGGCCAGCAGCTGCGCGGCGGCGAGCCGGGTGTTGTCACGGAGCTCCGCCGGGTCCTGCGGGAGCGTCATCGCGTGCAGGTCGACGACCATGTAGAAGGCGTCGTGAGTCTCCTGCAGGGCAACCCACTGGCGCACGGCGCCGAGGTAGTTGCCGAGGTGGAACGAGCCGGATGTCGGCTGGATTCCGGAGAGCACACGCGGACGGTCATTGGCCATGCGCCCATTGTCTCAGGTCCTCCCGCTCCGGCGTGCCCGGTTGTGCAGTGAGCTCCCGCACCGTGTCGCCCGCGGTGCGCGCCTCCGAAGCCGTGGCGACCCGTCCTGCCGAGGCACTGTCCGGGGTGCAAAGTTTCTTCGCAAACCGGTGGGTGGACGATAGAAAGAGGCACCCCTTGCCGTCATCACGGGACAACGTGAGAACCGGCGGGAGCCCGCGGGACCATACGAGACGAACGGAGACCCCGGATGTCCACCTCGGAAGGGCTGATCGCCGCCGCCGAAGCGCGCAGCGCCCACAACTACCACCCTCTGCCTGTCGTAGTCGCCTCCGCCGAAGGCGCCTGGATGACGGATGCCGACGGGCGGCGCTATCTCGACATGCTCGCCGGCTACTCGGCGCTCAACTTCGGGCACCGCAACGAGCGGCTCATCAACGCGGCCAAGGCCCAGCTCGACAGGGTGACGCTGACCTCCCGCGCCTTCTACCACGACCGCTTCGGCGACTTCTGCGAGCAGCTCGCCGAACTGTGCGGCATGGAGATGGTGTTGCCCATGAACACCGGCGCTGAGGCGGTGGAGACGGCCGTGAAGACGGCCCGCAAGTGGGGTTACCGGAGCAAGGGCGTGCCCGAGGGGCAAGCGAAGATCATCGTCGCGGAGAACAACTTCCACGGCCGTACGACGACCATCGTCTCCTTCTCCACCGACGAGGAGGCCCGCGCGGACTTCGGCCCGTACACGCCGGGCTTCGAGATCGTGCCGTACGGCGATCTCGCCGCGTTGGAGGCGGCCATCGACGACGACACCGTGGCTGTGCTGCTGGAGCCCATCCAGGGCGAGGCGGGCGTGCTGGTGCCGCCGCCCGGCTATCTCGCGGGCGTACGCGAGGTGACGCGGGCGCGGAACGTGCTGTTCATCGCGGACGAGATCCAGTCCGGGCTGGGCCGTACCGGCGCGACGTTCGCCTGCGAGCAGGAGGGCGTGCATCCCGACATGTACGTGCTGGGCAAGGCGCTGGGGGGCGGCGTCGTACCCGTCTCGGCCGTGATCTCCTCACGTGAGGTGCTGGGCGTCTACCGCCCCGGCGA
>DATMEI010000358.1:0-15727 GCA_035556995.1 Streptomyces sp. | reverse complement strand
GTAGTGGCCGTCGGGGTCGCGCTCGTAGTATTCGTCGGCCATGGCCAGCAGTTGAGCGCCGTTGCCCTTCTTCGCCGCGGTGAGGGCGTCACGCAGCTGGGGCCACGAGGTTTCGTCGTACATGGCACGGATCACGCCGGTCGTGGCGAGCGACTCTGTGAGCTTCCGCCGTTCGCCGGTCGGCAGAGGCTTGCCGTCTACCTTCTTGAAGAAGGCGCTGAGATTCCGGCCCGCGTCCTTGGCGTTCTTCGTGCCGAGAGGGCAGTCCGACTGTGTGACGCAGTCTCCGGCGAACTCCTTGAAGGCGGTCTCGAATCCCCCGGTCTGGTCGCGGTTGAGCTGAAGCATGGAGAGGGACGGGTCCATGGCGCCGTCCAGTACGAGCCTGCCGGAGCGCTGCGGGTAGAGCCCCGCGTAGAAGGCACCCAGGTACGTCCCGTACGAGGCACCCACGAAGTTCAGCTTCTTGTCGCCGAGGAGGGAACGCAGAACGTCCATGTCGCGGGCGGCGTCGACTGTCGAGACGTGACCGAGCACCTCGCCCGAGCGCTTCTTGCAGCCCGCCGCGAACTTCTTGTACGCGCTGATCAGCCGGCCCGTCTCCTGCTGATCGTCCGGCGTCTGGTCGGTCTGCGTGTAGGTGTCCATCTGCTTGTCCGTCAGACACCTGACGGGTTCGCTGGCGGCGACGCCGCGCGGGTCCATGCCGACGATGTCGTACCGGCTCCGCACGGGCGCCGGATAACCGACCCCGGCCGCCTGCTTCACGTACTCGATCGCGGAGCCGCCCGGGCCGCCCGGGTTGACCAGCAGCGAGCCGATCGGCTCGGCCTTGCCTCCCGCCTTCTTACGGGCGATGGCGAGGTCGAGCTCGTCGGCCGGGTCGGGGTTGTCGTAGTCCAGCGGAGCCTTCATCTTGGCGCACTGGAATCCACCTCCGTCCCCGCAGTCGCGCCAGGACAACTTCTGCTCGTAGTACCGCTTCAGGTTCGCCGGTACTGCAGTGGGCAGCGGCTCGAGGGGCTTTGCGCTGTCGATGCCGTTCGCGCGGTCACTGCTCGCAGAAGAGGGGGCGCCCGCCGGTTCGCCCGAGCCGTTCCCGTCGGACGAGCAGCCGGACAACGTCAGCATCACGGCGGTCGCGAGTACGGCGAACGTGGTGCTCAGCGGGCGCCTGGTGTGCATGGACCATCCCTCGGGTCGCGTCGGTCACGGCAGCCGGAGCAGCGGCCCCGGCAACTGAGGGCGAGCGTATCCGGGCTCGGTCCCACACGTGTTCCCGTACGGCTGCCTGCTCCTCGAAACGGGTGACCGGGCGGTGGCAGTCAGCCCACGACCGGCAGCCCAACCGGCAGGCCACAACCGGCAGACCGCAATCCGCTGCCGCAGCAAGCCGTCCTTAGCGAGCAGCCGCAACCGGCAGGCCCATGTCGGTCAGCCCGCGCGCAGCGTCATCGCCATCGCCTCGACCGCGAGCAGCGGAGCGACGTTACGGTCGAGCGCCCCCCGGCACTGCAGCACCGCCTCGATCCGGCGCAGCGTCTGCTCCGGCCCTGATGTCGAGGCGAGCTGCGCCACGGCCTCCCCTGCTTCCTCGTTCGCCAGAGCCAACGCCACCCCCGAGCCCAACTGCCGCGCCAGTACGTCCCGGTAGAAGCCGGTGAGGTCTGTCAGCGCGAGGTCGAGCGAGTCCCGCTGGGTGCGGGTGGACCGCCGCTTCTGCTTGTCCTGCAGCTCCTTCATCACACCGGCCGTACCGCGCGGCAGTCTGCTCTTGCCCTCGGAGGCACCGAGCGCAGTTCGCAGTTCCTCGGTCTCCCGCTCGTCGAGCTCTTCGGCGACCTCTTTGGCGTCCTCGGTCGCCGCGTCGATCAGCTCCTGCGCTGCCTGCAGCGCCCCGCCGACGTCCGCCACCCGCTGCGGAAGCCTCAGCACCGCCGCCCTGCGCCTGCGCGCACGCTCGTCGGTGGCCAGCCGCCGGGCCCGCCCGATGTGGCCCTGGGTGGCCCGTGCCGCGTACGCCGCCATCTCCGGTTCGATGCCGTCGCGCCGCATCAGCAGGTCGGCGACCGCGTCCACGGGTGGTGTGCGCAGCGCGAGATGACGGCAGCGCGACCGGATCGTCGGCAGTACGTCCTCCGTCGAGGGAGCGCAGAGCAGCCAGACCGTACGGGGCGCGGGCTCCTCGATCGCCTTCAGCAGTACGTTGCCGGCGCCCTCGGTGAGACGGTCGGCGTCCTCCACGACGATGACCTGCCAGCGGCCGCCCGCCGGTGACATCTGCGCCCTGCGCACCTGTTCCCGCGTCTCCTTGACGCCGATGCTGAGCAGGTCGGTACGGATCACTTCGACATCGGCGTGGGTGCCCACCAGGGCCGTATGGCAGCCGTCGCAGAAGCCGCAGCCGGGCGGGCCGCCGAGCGCACGGTCCGGGCTCACGCACTGGAGCGCGGCGGCGAAGGCGCGCGCAGCGGTGGAGCGGCCGGAACCGGGCGGGCCCGTGAAGAGCCAGGCGTGCGTCATCGACGAACCGGACAGCACGGCGGAACCCTTGTCGGCGGCCTCGGCGGTGACGAAGGCGTCGGCATCGCGGGCCGCGGCGCTCAACTGCGCTGTGACCCGCTCCTGACCGACCACGTCGTCCCAGACCGCCATCGCTGCCGTCCCTCCCTCTGCCTGTACGGCTGAGCGGCTGACCGGACACCCATGCTTCCGCGTCCTCGCCGTCCGTACATTGTCGTGCACGGCACCGACAGCCGTGTCCCGGCACCGGACGGAAGGCAGCGGACGGCGGTCGGACGGACGGACGCGAGCCCCGCTCCGGGTCAACGCGCAGGGAGCACCTGCTACTTGCCGCCCCGGCGCCGCTTCCGGCCGCTCTCCTCCTCGTCGTCCTCCCCGGCGCCCAGCAACTCGTCCGCGAGCGACGGAACATCGTCGAGCGGTGTCTCCTCGGCCCAGTCGGGACGCGGACGCGCAGTGCGTCCCGTCTCCGGATCGACCTGGGGGATCTCCCTCGTACGCTCCTCCTCGGCGGCGGGCACACGCGGCAGCAGAGTCGTCTCGTCGTCCTGCTGCCCCGGCTGTGACGTGCCCCGCTGGGGGCGTGCCTGCGGAGGCTTGGCCTGCGGCATCACATGCGTGCGCTCGGAGTCCTGCTCGCCGGTTGTGTCGCCGGGCTGCGGGAGCTTGGCCGTGTTCCCGTCGGAGCCGTCAGGGTGCGAACTGCCGCCCTGCTGCCTGTCCGAACCGGAACCCGAACCGGAACCCGAGCCTGAGCTCGAACCCGCGCCCGTGTTCCGTGACCGGGCCTGCTCAGCCCGCTGCAGCGCTTCCTCCGCCTTGCGCTGCTTCTCCAGGCGGCGCTCCTCGGCCTGCGCCCGCAGCCGGGCCTCCTCCTCCGCGAGCCGTCGCTGACGGGCGATCTCTTCCGCCCTGGTGCGCTCTTCGGCCTCACGCCGCTGACGCTCCTCCTCGGCGATCCGCCGCGCTTCCTCCGCCCGCTGCCGGGCCTCCTCCGCCCGGCGGGCTTCGGCGCGCTGCCGCTCCAGTTCCGCTTCGCGCTGCTTGCGCTCCTGCTCCTCGGCCCTCAACTGGGCCATCTGCTGCTGGCGTTCGCGTTCCTGGCGCTCTTCCTCCGCCTTGCGGGCTGCTTCTTCCTCGGCCTTGCGGCGGGCTTCCTCCTCGGCGGCCTTGCGGGCCTCCGCGCCTGCCTTCACTTCCGCTTCGGAGAGCGGCAGCACCTGGTCGAGCCGGTGGCGTACGACCGTCGTGACCGTTTCGGGTGCCTGCGCCGCGTCGATGACCAGATAGCGCGCCGGGTCGGCCGCGGCCATGGTGAGGAATCCGGTACGGACCTTGTCGTGGAACTCCGCGGGCTCGGACTCCAGCCGGTCCGGCGCCTCGGTGAACCGTTCGCGCGCTGTCTCCGGCGAGACGTCCAGCAGCACGGTCAGGTGCGGTACGAGCCCGTCGGTCGCCCAGCGCGAGATGCGGGCGATCTCGGTCGGCGACAGGTCGCGGCCGGCGCCCTGGTAGGCGACGGAGGAGTCGATGTAGCGGTCGGAGATGACGATGGCGCCGCGCTCCAGCGCCGGACGCACCACCGTGTCGACGTGCTCGGCCCGGTCCGCCGCGTACAGCAGCGCCTCGGCGCGGTGCGAGATCCCGGCTTCCGAGACGTCGAGCAGTATCGAGCGGAGCCGCTTGCCGACGGCCGTCGAGCCGGGTTCCTTCGTGACCACGACCTCGTGGCCCTTGGCGCGGATCCACTCGGCCAGTGTCTCCACCTGCGTGCTCTTCCCGGCGCCGTCACCGCCTTCCAGCGCGATGAAGAATCCGTTCCGGGCCGGTGCCTGCTTGGGGTGGCCGCCGCCCAGCGCTTCGAGCAGGTCCCGGCGGAGCGTGACGCCCTGCCGGTCGTCCGTACGTCCGAGCACGAGGGCAGCCACAGGAAGCAGAAGCGCGCCGACGAGCATGAGCGTGAAGGCGGCACCGCCGTGGTCGAAGACGAAGTCGCCGCCCTCGACGCGGTGCGGGCCGATGAACCCGGCCGCCACAGGTGCGGTGAGCGCGCCCAGAGCGATCGCGATGCGCACGACCGTCTGCAGGTGTTCCGTCATGCGGGCGCGGTGGCTCAGCCCGGACGACGACGCAGAACGGAGGTCTTCCGTCTCCTGGTCCAGGAGGACGTGCCCCGCCTGGGCGGCGGTACCCGCCGAGAAGCCGGAGACCAGCAGCAGTACAAGGCCGGTCGTGGCATCCGTCACGAGGCCCGCGACGAGCAGGGTGACGCCGGTGACGCCGATGGCGAGGGCCAGCAGCCGGCGCCGGGAGAATCCCGGAAGCATGCGGGGCGCGAGGCGGATGCCCGCGGCCGTACCGCCTGTGAGGGCGAAGACCTGCAGGCCGAAGCCGATGGGGCCACCGCCGAGGTCCGCGGCGTGCAGTGCCGCGAGGCCGACGGCGCCGGCGACAGCCCAGGCGATCGCGGAACAGGCCAGCAGCAGCAGCGGGATCGCGCCTGTACGGCCCTTGTCCGGGGCGCCCTTGTCCTTGCCGGCTCCGGCGCCGGTCCTGGGGCGGCGAAGGCCCTCGAGCGGCGAGCGGGGGCGGGGAGTTCCGGAGTCCGGAAGCTCCAGGAAGTACACGACGGAGACCGACGCTGCGAAGAGTCCCGCCGCGACGTACGACCCCAGAGCTGCCTGGTGCGTGTGGAACCACGCGAACGCCGAGCTCAGCAGATTGCTGATGAGAGTGACCACGACCAGCGTGACCGCGGCGAGGGGAAGCGCCAGGAAGGTGCTGCGGAGCCAGAGCCTGCGCAGCGCGTCCTGGTGGTCCGGAAGCGCCCGTACCGCTCCGCCCTCGGGCGGCGGGGCCGGCAGCAGGGCGGGAGCGGCGCTGTCCTTGGCGACGGTCCAGAAGCGCTCGGCGACGCCGAGGACGAAGACCGTGATCAGGACCAGCGCGAAGGCGTCACCCGGCATCCAGTCGACCCACATGGGCGCGACGATGAGGGTGAGGGCGCGCAGCACGTCGGCGCCGAACATGGTCCAGCGCCGGTCGAGGACTCCCTTGCCGGGCGCGATGAGCGCGGAGAGCGGCCCGAGGAGCACGGCGCCGAAAAGGAGCGTGGCCAGCAGCCGCGTGGCGAAGACTGCCGTGACCACCAGGGCCATGCCGCGGTAGCCGCCGCCGAAGACCGCTTCGCCGGCTGTTGCCTGCACGGTCGCCGCCTGAAGGGCCAGCAGCAACAGCACCAGCAGGGCCAGCGCGTCTCCGATCCCACCGGTCAACTGGGCGCTCCACAGCCGCCGCAGAGGACCGAATCGCAACAGCGCGCCCACGGCGCGCTCGCGGGATTCCGCGGCGAGTGCGTCGTCGGGGGCGTCAGAGGTGGGGTTCACGCCCGTTGGCTGATCTGCTCGCGTCATGGCCGTCAGCGTATAGGGCCCCACCGACGCCATGTGTCCCCGCCCGAACAAACGGGCGGGACCAGGGCTTTACTTGTCGGCGGCGGCCTTCTTCGTCGTGGCCTTCTTCGCCGTCGACTTCTTGGCGGGGGCCTTCTTCGCAGTCGCCTTCTTGGCCGTGGCCTTCTTGGCCGTGGCCTTCTTCGCAGTCGCCTTCTTCGCCGTGGCCTTCTTGGCGGTCTTCTTCGCCGGGCCCTTCGCCCGCTTCTCCGCGAGGAGTTCGAAACCGCGCTCGGCGGTGATCGTCTCGACGTCGTCTTCCCGGCGCAGTGTGGCGTTCGTCTCGCCGTCCGTGACGTACGGACCGAAGCGTCCGTCCTTGACCACCACGGCCAGCTCGGTGTTCGGGTCCGTGCCCAGCTCCTTGAGCGGCGGCTTCGCGGCGGCGCGGCCACGCTGCTTGGGCTTGGCGTAGATGGCCAGGGCCTCGTCGAGGGTGACCGTGAAGATCTGCTCCTCGGTCTCCAGCGACCGCGAGTCCGTGCCCCGCTTCATGTACGGCCCGTACCGCCCGTTCTGCGCGGTGATCTCCTCGCCCGACTCCGGGTCGGTGCCGACCACACGGGGCAGTGACAGCAGCCTGAGCGCCTGCTCCAGCGTCACCGTGTCGAGCGACATCGACTTCAGCAGCGAGGCCGTGCGCGGCTTGACGGCGTTCTTGCCGGTCTTGGGAGTGCCCTCGGGGAGCACCTCCGTGACGTACGGCCCGTAGCGTCCGTCCCTGGCCACGACCGGGCGGCCGGTCTCGGGGTCCGTGCCCAGTTCGAAGTCGCCGCTCGGCTTGGCGAGCAGCTCCTGGGCGAGCTCGACGGTCAGTTCGTCGGGCGGCAGGTCGTCCGGGACGTCGGCGCGCTGGCCGGGCTCGTCGGGTGAGGGAGGCGGACCCTCGACGTACGGGCCGTAGCGTCCGACCCGCAGCATGATGCCCTCTCCCACCGGGAAGGACGAGACGCCCTTGGCGTCGATCGCACCCAGGTCGGAGACCAGCTCCTTCAGGCCGCCCAGGTGGTCGCCGTCGCCGTTGCCGGAGTCGGCAGCCGAGCCCCGAGCGCCTTCGCCGGCGCCGTCGTCACCGAAGTAGAAGCGCCGCAGCCAGGGCACCGATTCGGCGCTGCCCGCAGCGATGCGGTCGAGGTCGTCCTCCATCTTGGCCGTGAAGTCGTAGTCGACGAGCCGTCCGAAGTGCTTCTCCAGCAGGCCCACCACGGCGAAGCTCAGGAAGGAGGGCACCAGGGCCGTCCCCTTCTTGAAGACGTAACGCCGGTCCAGGATGGTGCTGATGATCGAGGCATAGGTGGACGGGCGTCCGATCTCCCGCTCCTCCAGCTCCTTCACGAGCGTGGCCTCGGTGTAGCGGGCCGGGGGCTTTGTCGCGTGCCCGTCGACGGACAGGTCGTCCGCCGTGAGCGGGTCGCCCTCGGTGACGTGCGGCAGGCGCCGCTCGCGGTCGTCCAGCTCGGCGTTGGGGTCGTCGGAGCCCTCGACGTACGCCTTGAGGAAGCCGTGGAAGCTGATGATCTTGCCGGTCGCGCTGAACTCGGCGTCCCGGCCGTCACTCGCGCTTCCGCCCACCTTCACGGTGACCGACTGGCCCGTCGCGTCCTTCATCTGCGAGGCGACGGTCCGCTTCCAGATCAGCTCGTAGAGCCGGAACTGCTCGCCGGTCAGGCCGGTCTCCGCGGGGGTGCGGAAGCGGTCGCCCGAAGGACGGATCGCCTCGTGCGCCTCCTGCGCGTTCTTGACCTTGCCCGTGTAGACGCGTGGCTTGTCCGGCAGGTAGTCCGAGCCGTACAGCTGCGTCACCTGGGCACGGGCGGCGTTGACCGCGGTGTCGGAGAGCGTCGTGGAGTCGGTACGCATGTAGGTGATGAAGCCGTTCTCGTACAGCTTCTGCGCCACCTGCATCGTCTGCTTCGCGCCGAAGCCGAGCTTGCGGCTGGCCTCCTGCTGAAGCGTCGTCGTACGGAAGGGTGCGTACGGCGAGCGGCGGTACGGCTTGGACTCGACCGAGCGGACGGAGAACCGGGTGTCGGCCAGGGCCGAGGCGAGCGCACGGGCGTCGTCCTCGTTCAGGTGCAGCACCTGATCCGGGTTCTTCAGCTGCCCGTCTGCGCCGAAATCGCGGCCCTGGGCCACGCGCGACCCGTCGACGGAGTTGAGCCGGGCGCCGAACGTGCCGGGGTCGGACGCTCCCTCATGTCTCCCGGTGGCGAAGGTGGCGGTCAGATCCCAGTACTCGGCGGAGCGGAACGCCATGCGCTCCCGCTCCCGCTCCACGACGAGCCGGGTCGCGACGGACTGGACGCGGCCCGCCGACAGCCGTGGCATGACCTTCTTCCACAGCACCGGCGAGACCTCGTACCCGTAGAGCCGGTCGAGGATGCGGCGGGTCTCCTGGGCGTCGACCAGGAGCTGGTTCAGATCGCGGGGATTGCGCACCGCGTCCTGGATGGCGTCCTTGGTGATCTCGTGGAAGACCATCCGGCGGACCGGGACCTTGGGCTTGAGTACTTCCCGCAGGTGCCAGGCGATGGCCTCGCCCTCGCGGTCCTCATCCGTGGCCAGCAGGAGTTCGTCGGATTCGGCGAGAAGCTGCTTCAGCTTCTTGACCTGCTCCTTCTTGTCCGAGTTGACGACGTAGAGCGGCTCGAAGTCGTGATTGACGTTGACGCCCAGCCGCGCCCAGGACTCCCCTTTGTACTTCGCAGGGACCTCGGCTGCGCCGTTGGGAAGGTCGCGGACGTGCCCCACGCTGGCCTCGACCACATAGCCAGGGCCGAGATAGCTCTTGATCGTTTTGGCCTTGGCGGGCGACTCTACGATCACGAGTCGGCGCCCGCCGTTTGCGGGCTCGCGGGTCGGGGACAACTTCTCGCTCTTCTCTCCGGTCGGCGTACGGCATCGGTGTCGCTGCGGAGTGTGACGGTACCTCCCGCCTCCGTGTCAAACGGGAAAACTCCGCAACGCAACTCGAACGGTAACCCGACACCTGTCGTTCATGCCGCCCGATACCGCCCGATCCTCATGCCGAAGACAGGACCCAGCCACCCGTGAGGAGCGAAATCACGCCGAAAAGAACCGCCAGCGCCGCCGCGGTGAAGACCGGAACACCCTCGGCCACCGGCTGGTGCGACCGCAGCCGCACAGAGGTCCACAACAGCAGCCCCGCCCCGAACAGTGCCAGTGACAAACCGGCGAAAACGGCGGGCACGCTCTCCATGCTGCTCTGCATGCCGCGCACCCTGACACCGCAAGGCGACCCCCGTACGAACAGGAGGTGAACCGGCGAAGCCGGCAGAGGAGACCCGCCCCCCGTGACGGCCCGTGCACCTCCGACGGACCCGCGCGAGCGCCGCTACGGGCTACTCCCGCACCCCGCCCGCCTCCCGCACTTCGCCCGCCTCCACCGGCAGCAGGAAGCCCTGCTCCACGAGCAGCCGGATCGCCTGCGGTGTGCGGTCGCGCAGCATCACCGGGTCCTCGCCCACCAGTTGGGCGATGGCGTCCAGAATCCGCCACGCGGGCAACGAGCCGTCGCACACCCCGGCGAACCCCGCCCCGATCGTGTCCACCTTCGTCGCCCGCCGCATTCCACGCTGCTGACGCAGCACCACGTGTTCGGGGTCCTCAGCGCCGGGCATCCCGACCTGTTCCTGCACCACCCCGTCGGCCAGCCGGAAGTGACAGTCCAGCAGGGCCGCGTCGTCGGTCACGCTGAGGAAGTCCCGACGCTGGAAATGCTGCACGGCCTCGTCGCCGAGTGGCTGCTCGACGGGATGCGGCCACTCCTCCACGAGGATGTCCGGCTTGGACGCACCGCTCTTGCGCAGGGTGACCCAGCCGAAGCCGACGGCTGTCGTGCCCCGCCGCTCGAACTCGTCGAGCCACTCGCCGTACCGTGCCGCGTATTCGGCCTCTCCCACGCGGTGATCTCCCGCATCCCGCAGCCACAGCTCGGCGTACTGCGTGACGTCCTGCACCTCGCGCTGCACAATCCAGGCGTCGCAGCCCTCCGGCACCCACGACCGCAGCCGCTCGTGCCAGTCCTCCCCTTCGCGGTGCTCCCAGTTGGCGAGCAGCTGGCAGTAACCGCCCTCCGTCAGCCGGCCGGCGGAGCCGCTCACGAGAGTGCGGCACAGATCGTCGCCGTCCATCCCGCCGTCCCTGTACGTCAGCCGGGCACCGGGAGAGATCACGAAAGGCGGGTTGGAGACGATCAAGTCGTACGGCTCGTCATCGTCGACCGGGTCGAAGAGCGGCCCCTCCCTCAGGTCCACCAAGGGCGATCCGGAGAGCGTGAGGGTGAGCCGGGCACAGGCGAGGGCACGGGGGTTGAGGTCGGTGGCCGTCACATGGCCGGCGTGCTGGGCGGCATGCAGAGCCTGCAGCCCCGAGCCCGTACCGATGTCGAGAGCGCGGGCGACCGGCCGGCGGACGGTGATGCCGGCCAGCGTCGTGGACGCACCGCCCACGCCGAGAACGACATCCCCGCGGGACGCGCCCTCCGGGGCGCTGCCGGCACCTCCGGCCCCGCCCACGGCGCAGCCGAGGTCGGCGACGATCCACCAGTCCTGTCCCTCGGGGCCGGCGTAGGGACGTACGTCCACGGTCGCCCGTACGGATTCCGCTTCCGCGCCCTCGTCCCCGGCGCGCACCAGCCAGCCGTCCTCGAGGGCTTCGGCGACGGGCAGTGCCGCCTGTGCCCGCTCGGGGGAAACGCTCTGTTGCAGCAGGAACAGCCGGATCAGCGTCTGCAGAGGTTCCGCTCCGCGCGTGGCCCGCAGGGCCGGCACGGTCTCGCTCCGCGCGAGGGCGGCGTAGGCGGGTCCGCCTAGCAGGTCCAGCAGTCCGTCGGCGGTGAAATTCGCGGTGCGCAGCGCCTCCCGGAGTCGGCTGGTGCGTTCGGGGTCCGCTTCGGGGAGACGTTCGCTGGTACTCACGTCCCCCATTGTGGCGTCCCTGCGCGCACACGCACCGTCCCGGGGGCGACGCCCCTAGACGTTCGGGGAGTTGCCCGGACGCTTGCAGCCCTTCTGGTTGGCCATGGCCTTGCCGACATCGCCGGACTGCAGCTTGCCCAGCGCCTTGTCGCCGCTCTTGCCGAGCGAGTCGAGCTTGGTGGCGACGCCCTGGAGGCCCTCGGCGAACTTCGCCTGGTCCTTCGTGTCCAGACCGTCGACGGTGGTGCGCAGCTGGGCGTACTTCTTGGAGATACCCCGGAGTTCGTTCACGGCGTCGCTGTGCAGCTTCTCGCCGTCGTCCACAGGTGGCGGCCCGGCGTCGTCGACTGCGTCCGCGAGGGACTTGTACGCGCCGGAGATCTTCTGGAAAGCGGCCGCGTCGGTCTTCTTGACCTCCGCCGAGGAGTTCTTCTCCTTGGACGCTTCGTTGATGGAGGTGTTGGCCTCCTGGATCTTCTTGACCTCAGGCTGCACCTGGTCGCAGACCTTCTTGGCCCACTCGTCCGTCTGCTTGCCGCTGTCGTCGCTGCAACCGGTCAGCGCGAGTGCGAGCGCCGCACCGCCGGAGAGTGCAGCCGCAACTTTCTTGTTCACCGGATCGGTCCCTTCCGTGGCTGTTCGGCCCGGAACATACACGCCCTGGGACTACCAGCGGCTAGTCGGGCGAGAGCTCTGCGCCGCATTGTAGCCATTTGCACCACACGCTCGGACGCGTTGTGGGGCTTCCCACACACAGCAGTCGGGCGGGCGAGGCGCCAACGCACCTCGTCCGCCCGACTGTTGATGCAACTACCTGTCGGAGCGTCAGGAAGCCGCCACCGGGTCGGTCGGCTTCGCCGAACGCTCGGCTTCGCTGTCCTCCCTGCCGCTGCCGTTTCCGCTACTGCTTCCGTTTCCGTTTCCGCTCTCGGACGGGGCGTCGTCGCTCATGGCGATTCCGCGCCGCTTCGAGATGTACACGGCTCCGACGATGATCACCGTGGACACCAGCGCGATCACGGTGCGTACGCCGGCGTTCGCCTCGTCACCGTAGGAGAACTGAACGACTGCGGGCGCGATGAGCAGCGCCACCAGGTTCATCACCTTCAGCAGCGGGTTGATCGCCGGGCCCGCGGTGTCCTTGAACGGGTCGCCGACCGTGTCGCCGATGATGGTCGCCTCGTGTGCCTCACTGCCCTTGCCGCCGTGATGCCCGTCCTCGACGAGCTTCTTGGCGTTGTCCCAGGCACCGCCGGAGTTGGCGAGGAAGACGGCCATGAGCGTGCCGCAGCCGATCGCTCCCGCGAGGAACGCAGCGAGCGCTCCGGCCCCGAACGTGAAGCCCACCAGGATCGGGGACAGCACGGCCAGCAGACCCGGAGTCGTCAGTTCACGCAGCGCGTCCTTGGTGCAGATGTCGACGACGCGCCCGTACTCCGGCTGCTCGGTGTAGTCCATGATCCCGGGCTTCTCGCGGAACTGCCGCCGGACCTCGTAGACCACGGCACCCGCCGAGCGTGACACCGCGTTGATCGCCAACCCGGAGAACAGGAAGACGACCGCCGCACCCAGCATCAGCCCGACCAGTGTGCTGGGCTGTGCGATGTCGAGGAGCTGCAGCATCTTGTTGCCGCCCTCGCCCGCCTCGCTGAGCGCCGTGACGAGCTCCGTACGGTACGAACCGAAGAGCGCGGCAGCGGCGAGCACGGCCGTGGCGATGGCGATGCCCTTGGTGATGGCCTTGGTGGTGTTGCCCACCGCGTCCAGGTCGGTGAGGACCTGGGCGCCCGCGCCCTCGACGTCTCCGGACATCTCGGCGATGCCCTGAGCGTTGTCGGAGACCGGACCGAAGGTGTCCATGGCGACGATGACGCCGACTGTGGTCAGCAGACCGGTGCCGGCAAGGGCGACCGCGAACAGCGCCAGCATCACCGTGCCGCCGCCGAGCAGGAACGCGCCGTAGACGCTGAGCCCGATCAGCAGTGCGGTGTAGACGGCCGACTCGAGGCCGATGGACATGCCCGAAAGGATGACCGTGGCCGGGCCTGTCAGCGAGGTCCGCCCGATGTCCCGTACGGGCTTGCGGTTGGTCTCGGTGAAGTAGCCCGTCAGCTGCTGGATCACTGCGGCGAGCACGATGCCGATGGCGACCGCGACGATCGCCAGCACGCGCGGGTCACCGCTGTGGTTCAGGATCTCCTGCGCATCGCTCCCTGCCACGCCGGTCAGGTCCGCGTAGCTGGAGGGGAGGTAGGTGAACGCCGCGATGGCGACGAGCACCAGGGAGATCACTGCGGAGATGAAGAACCCGCGGTTGATCGCGGTCATGCCGCTGCGGTCCTTCGTGCGCGGTGCCACCGCGAAGACGCCGATCATGGCCGTGAGCACGCCGATGGCCGGGACCATCAGCGGGAACGTGAGCCCGTCGTTGCCGAAGACGGCAGTACCCAGGATGAGCGCGGCGACCAGGGTCACGGCGTACGACTCGAAAAGGTCGGCCGCCATGCCCGCGCAGTCGCCGACGTTGTCGCCGACGTTGTCGGCGATGGTCGCGGCGTTACGCGGGTCGTCCTCGGGGATGCCCTGTTCGACCTTGCCGACGAGGTCGGCTCCGACGTCCGCGGCCTTGGTGAAGATGCCACCGCCGACACGCATGAACATCGCGATCAGCGCGGCACCGAGGCCGAAGCCCTCCAGCACCTTGGGTGCGTCCGCCGCGTAGACGAGCACGACGCAGGCCGCGCCCAGCAGGCCGAGGCCGACGGTGCACATGCCCACGACCCCGCCCGTACGGAAGGCGATCTTCATGGCCTTGTGCGAGACGCTTGTCAGGTCCGCGGCCGGCTCCCCCTCTCCGGGGGTCGCCTCACGTGCCGCAGCAGCAACTCGTACGTTGCTGCGCACGGCAAGCCACATGCCGACATAGCCGGTGGCAGCGGAGAACGCCGCGCCGACCAGGAAGAACAGCGAACGTCCTACACGCTGACCCATGTCATCGGCAGGCAACAGGAACAGCAGGAAGAAGACCACGACGGCGAAGATGCCGAGCGTGCGCATCTGCCGGGCAAGGTAGGCGTTCGCGCCTTCCTGCACGGCAGCGGCGATCTTCTTCATGCTGTCAGTGCCCTCACTCGCGGCGAGCACTTGACGGACCAGCACCACTGCGACGCCGAGAGCTGCCAGAGCGACTAGCGCGATCACGATGACGAGACCGCGGTTGGCACTGGTCAGCACGGCGTCAGCGAGGTGCTGTTGGTTCTGAGATGGGCTGAGGTGCCCCGCCATTCGTCCTCCTTGACGCTTGGCGCAGGGGCGCGCGGTTCGACGTACGGCTCCTGCTTGCAAAGATGTGGACGGATTGTAGGGATCAGCTCTAGATCAAAACAGTGCGCCGGATCGGCAATCCGCCTACAACAGCGGAGATCAAATGGAGTTCGTGTGGGGAATTCGCTCGCACGAGGGAGGGTGACAAAAATGCTGACGCTGTCAAAATGATCAACCAACGCGCCGCACAAGCCTCATTTTTCACATCAAAGCAGCTCAGAAAAAGTACCCCTGAAGAGGTCGCGGGCACCAGAGCAAAGCGGCACGGGGAAGCGACGCAGACGCCCGGAGTCGGTCCGCAACCCTTTGATGAAGATCCGGGAACACTTTCGCGGCGGCCCCGGAAGATGTGCTTCCGCTTGGGGTGCGGCTCCCTCGTCGAAGGGGCACCGGGCACCCACGTCCGGAGGTTCCGAGCCGCGAGCTGGGACGGCAGCAATCCGGCCCGGGCCGAAGCCCGGGCCGTGAAGATCTTCGCCTGACGGAACCCGCGACTCAGGGCAGAATCGGCTCCGGAATCACGGGCCAGCTCATACGGATCAGACCGCCTTCGTCATCGGTGATGACTTCGACATCGTCGACGAGCCCGCTGATCACGGCGAGACCCATCTCGCCTTCGGCTTCCTCGCCGTCACCCGGCGCCGACGAAGGGGCGGCAGAGCTCGTGGATTCGTGAGCGCCGGCAGTCGCTGTCGGGGCGGCGTCACCCACCTCGATGGAGAACTTCTTCTCCTCCTCGATGAGCGCCACACGTACGGGGGTTTCGACGCCATGGCTCATGTGCAGCCCGACCGCACGGGAGCATGCTTCCCCGACGGCGAGCCGCACTTCGTCGAGCACGGCCTCGTCCACCCCTGCCCGCCGCGCTACTGCGGCGGCCACCAGCCTTGCCGTACGCACGTGCTCCGGCAGCGCGCTGAAGCGGAGTTCCACGATGGCCATGCCATCCCCCTCGAACTTGCACTGACACATTCCCGGGTACCGGGCTCCGTGAGCCCGGTACCTCTGACGACTTCCGGTATCCAGTCCGCCCTGAGCGGACGTCAGTCGGTCGCCGCGACGGCCTCGTCCACGGAACCGTGGATCGGGAACACCTTGGTCAGACCAGTGATACGGAAGATCTTGAGAATGCGCTCCTGGTTGCAAACCAGTCGCAGCGAGCCCTCGTGGGCACGCACCCGCTTGAGCCCGCCGACGAGCACACCGAGTCCGGTGGAGTCCAGGAAGTCCACGCCTTCCATGTCCACAACGAGGTGGTAGCTGCCGTCGTTCACAAGCTCGACCAGCTGCTCACGCAGCTTGGGCGCGGTGTATACATCAATCTCGCCACCGACCTCGACGATCGTCCGATCGCCTACGGTCCGGGTCGACAGGGACAGGTCCACGGATCCTCCAGCACCTTGCTATCGAGTCGTCCGCCCACTGAGATATCCCGGCCGAGGACAGGCCGGGACAGCAGGCGGATCGGCAGCCGCAGAAGCATTCAAT